>JBFEYJ010000029.1:0-20815 GCA_041562215.1 Thiohalomonadaceae bacterium
AGACATAGCTTTGAATGGCCACGGAATATACGGACAGGATAATCGTTTGCACAAATCGGCCTCTTTTTCCGGAACAGCGTCGGAGGCTATGATTGATTAGGGCGTAAGGAGGTGTTGCAGCACTGTATTTCCCCACCTGTGTATTCTGTGACCATTCCGGGGATTTTCTCCCCGAAATCCACAACGAAACGCTATTTAACCCGCATACCCGGTTCGGCCCCGTCATCGGGACTGAGGATGAACAGATCCTTACCGCCCGGGCCGGCGGCGAGCACCATCCCCTCGGAGAGGCCGAAGCGCATCTTGCGCGGGGCGAGGTTGGCCACCATCACCGTGAGGCGTCCTTCAAGCTGTTCCGGGGCGTAGGCGGACTTGATGCCGGCAAAGACATTTCGGCATTCGCCGCCGAGGTCGAGGGTGAGCTGCAGTAGTTTGTCGGCCCCTTCGACATGCTCTGCCTTGATGATGCGGGCGATGCGCAGGTCGAGTTTGGCGAAATCCTCAAAGGCGATGGTTTCGCTGATCGGATCCTTTGTCAAATGGCCGGTCGTTTCTACCTTGGCGGCTACATCTGCCGCTGATGCCATGTTTTGTTTGGAATCCTCCAGGATGGCGTCGAGCTTCTCCTGTTCGATGCGGGTCATCAGCGGGGTGAACGGGCCGATGGTGTGCCCGACGAGAGGTACCGAGTAGTTGTGCCACGTCAGCGGTTTGATGCGCAGGAAGGCCTCGGCCTTCTCCGCTGTGGTCGGCAGCACCGGCTTAAGATAAGCGATAAGCACTTTGAACAGGTTGATGCCCATGGTGCAGACTTCCTGAACCTCCAGCTCCTTGCCCTCCTCTTTGGCCAGCACCCAGGGCTTTTTCTCATCGATATATTGGTTGGCACGGTCCGCCAGTTGCATGATTTGGCGCATTGCCTGACTGAACTGGCGCGATTCGTACAGTTCGGCAAGCGGCGCACCGGCATTGACGAATTCGTAAAAGATATCTGATTCGGCCAAATCTCCGGCCAATTTGCCGTTATATCGCTTGTTGATAAAGCCGGCACAACGGCTGGCGATGTTGACGACCTTGCCGACCAGATCTGAATTGACACGCTGCTGGAAGTCTTCCAGGCTGAGGTCGATATCGTCGATGCCGTGGCTGAGTTTGGCAGCGAAATAATAGCGCAGGTATTCCGGATCGAGGTGGTCCAGGTAAGTCCGGGCCATGATGAAGGTACCGCGGGACTTGGACATCTTCTGTCCGTTAACGGTAAGGAAGCCGTGGCAGTAAACCGCAGTGGGTGTGCGGAACCCACTGCCGGTGAGCATCGCCGGCCAAAACAGGGTGTGGAAATAGGCAATATCCTTGCCGATAAAGTGGTAGAGCTCGGCTTTGCTCTCCTTGCTCCAGTAGTCGTCGAACTCCAGCCCTTCGGTCCTGTCGCACAGGTTTTTGAAACTGGCCATATAGCCGATGGGCGCGTCGAGCCAGACATAGAAGAACTTCCCAGGCGCACCGGGGATCTCGAAGCCGAAGTAGGGCGCGTCACGGGAGATGTCCCAGTCCTGCAGCCCGGCATCGAACCACTCCTTGAGCTTGTGGGCGATCTCGCTCTGCAGGTGTTCACCCTTGACCCAGTACTGCAGCATGCCCTCGAAGTCGCCGAGTTTGAAGAAGTAGTGTTCGGATTCTTTCTCGATGGGAGTCGCACCTGAGATCGCTGACACCGGATTTTTCAGTTCGATGGGACTGTAGGTGGCCCCGCAGACCTCACAGGAGTCACCGTATTGATCTTCTGCGCCGCACTTGGGGCAGGTACCTTTGATAAAGCGGTCAGGCAGGAACATCTCCTTTTCCGGGTCGTAGGCCTGGGTGATGGTGCGGCGTTCGATGTGGCCGTTGTCGTGAAGGCGTTTGTAGATCAGCGAGGCCAGTTCACGGTTCTCTTCAGAGTGGGTGCTGTGGTAATTGTCGAAGCCGATGCGGAAGTCGGCAAAGTCCGCCTGGTGCTCGCGGGCAATGCGGGCGATAAGCGCTTCCGGTTCGATCCCCTCATTCTGTGCTCGTAACATAATCGGGGTGCCGTGGGCATCGTCAGCACAGACGTAGCGGCAGTCGTGGCCGCGCATCTTCTGGAAACGGCTCCAGACATCGGTCTGGATATATTCGACCAGGTGACCCAGGTGGATAGGGCCATTGGCATAGGGGAGGGCGCTGGTTACCAGGATTTTACGTCGTGTCTCGGCCATGTTCGTTCGGTTTTGGGTGATTGGCTTGAAAAAGTGAGCATACAGTACCAAGTATGGGGTATTCCTGCCAGCGACAGACTGGCGCAGGATAGGGTTATCCTAAGGAACTTGGTATGCTATCGGGTTTACATTGTCGCGGAATAAGTGATTCGTGACAGTAACCGATTGAAATCGTAAGATATTTAGCAGCCGTGCGCGCAACGATGAAACATTCGGGCTAGCGCCGGTATCTATTCAGGAGTAAAAGATGTCAAACGTGTCACAGCCCCAAATCGAAGCGGCGATCAAGGAGTACATTGACCCGTATCTGGATAAGGACCTGGTCTCTGCCAACAGTGTCAAAGACATCGCGATTGATGGCGATAGGGTCAAGGTGCATATCGCCCTCGGTTTTCCTGCCGCCGGTTACTTTGCCGAGCTGTCGTCCAAGCTGAAGGAGAAGATCGAGGCAGTGGACGGTGTTGCCGGTGCCGAAGTTGAGGTGAGCAGCAGCATCGTCTCCCACGCGGCACAGAAAGGTGTCAATCACATCAAGGGCGTGAAGAACATTATCGCGGTTGCCTCCGGCAAGGGTGGTGTGGGCAAATCCACCACTTCCGTCAATCTTGCCCTGGCACTGGCGGCCGAAGGCGCCACCGTTGGCATTCTGGATGCGGATATTTACGGCCCGAGCCAGCCGCGAATGATGGGCCTCTCCGACAAGAAGCCGGATTCGCCTGATGGCAAGACCCTTGAGCCCATCGTCAACTATGGTGTGCAGTCGATGTCCATCGGCTACCTCATTGATGAGGATACCCCGATGATCTGGCGCGGCCCGATGGTTACCCAAGCATTGGAACAACTGCTCAACGACACCAATTGGCGTGAAGTCGATTATCTGATCATCGACCTGCCTCCCGGCACCGGTGACACTCAGCTGACCCTGGCCCAGAAGGTGCCGGTTTCGGGGGCTATCATCGTTACCACCCCGCAGGACATTGCACTGCTGGATGCCCGCAAGGCCTATAAGATGTTCGAAAAGGTGGAGGTGCCGGTACTCGGTGTGGTGGAGAATATGTCTATCCACATCTGTTCCAAGTGCGGCCACGAAGAGCACATCTTTGGCGAGGGCGGCGGTCAGCGTATGGCTGAGGAGTATAATGTCAATTTCCTCGGCGCCCTGCCGCTCGACATTACTATCCGTGAAGAGGCCGATGCCGGCAAGCCCACCGTGGCGGCCGATCCTGATAGCCGAATCTCGCAGATCTACCGCGAGATCGCGCGTCGCACCACGGCTAAATTGTCGCAGAAGGCTAAGGACTATAGCGCCAAGTTCCCGAAGATCGTCATTTCCAACGACTAAAAGGGTGGGTGGACTGCCGTCTGACGGCAAAAGTCCTTATAATGGCGGCGGGTCAGTAACTGACCCGCCGTTTTTTCGTTTCAGACACAGTGAAGGTCGTTGATGAGTATCAAATCGGACAAGTGGATCCGTCGCATGGCGGAGCAGGAAGGCATGATCGAGCCGTTCGAGGCCGGTCAGGTTCGGCACGTCAATGGTGAACGCATCGTCTCCTATGGCACCTCAAGCTACGGCTACGATGTGCGTTGTGCTGACGAGTTCAAGATCTTCACCAATATCAACTCGGCCAGTGTCGATCCCAAGGCTTTTGATGAGAACAGCTTTGTCGACGTTAAGTCGGATGTCTGTATCATTCCGCCCAACTCCTTTGCTTTGGCGCGCACCGTGGAATTCTTCCGTATCCCACGAAGTGTCCTTACCGTCTGTCTAGGCAAATCCACCTATGCCCGATGCGGCATCATAGTCAATGTCACCCCGCTGGAGCCCGAATGGGAAGGGCATGTGACCCTGGAGTTCTCCAATACCACGCCACTGCCGGCAAAAATTTACGCCAACGAAGGGGTGGCGCAGATGCTATTCTTTGAATCTGATGAGCAGTGTGAAACTTCTTACCGCGATCGCGGAGGTAAATACCAGGGGCAGACAGGGGTTACCCTGCCGAAAACCTGACGTCTCTTCCCGTGAATCGGTCATGCACATCGTATGAGCCGAATTCAGACGGGAATTTTGTTTTTTTCCATTGCCATGGTCCTGTTCAGTATGGGCCGGTTGCTCCTGTGGCTGCAATATCCTCAGGAGTTCGAGATGCTTGGCGGCGGCATGCTGATGATGGCCTTTGCCAACGGTCTGCGCTTTGACGGGGCCGTAGTCGCCCGGGTGTTTGCACTGCCGCTGCTGTTGCTTTGGCTACCTGTACGCGGCCTGGACAGGCGTCTCTGGGTCGAGCCAATCGCATGGTTACTCTATCTGGCCACGCTCGCGCTGGTGCTGTTGTTGGCGGCCGACATCATTTATTTTGAGCATGTCCAGCGCCATATCTCCTATGAACTCATCCTGCTGAAAAATGATCTTGGCTTCCTCATTGAGTTCGGACTCAAGGCACACGCTGGTTTGGTGGTCGCCTTTGCTCTGTTTGCCATTGGTCTTGGCTGGGTGTGGTGGAGGATTGTGCGCTGTCCCCTGGCAGCGAGTCGTTACACGCCGCTGAAATATATCGGCCTGTTTTTGCTACTTGCGGTGATTGGCCGAGGCGGGGTGAGCGGCAAGGTGATCGAAATCATCGATGCTTATGGTAGCGGTGAGGCTCCCTACGGAAATCTTACCCTCAATGGCGCTTTTACCACCATGGTCTTTTCTCTCAACATGGAGGAGGTCAATCACCATTTTTTCCCCCGGGAAACGGCACTAGCCTTGCTCAATGGTGACAGGAAGCAGGTTGATCCCGAATACCCGATGTTGCGCCGCTATGCCGGTACCGCCAACGGTCTCAACGTGGTTTTCGTGCTGTTGGAGAGCTGGAATTATGACTATGTCGACAGTTTTGGTGGAAAGGGCTATGGGGTGACTCCTTACTTTGATGCGTTGGCGGCAGAGGGGCTGCGTTATACACGCTTTTATGCCGCCGGCCAGCGCAGCATTGAGGGGATCCAGGCAACGCTGACAGGGATCCCTGCATTGAAGGGGCTGCCGCGTATCGATGCCGGTATCGGTGTCTCCAATATCTCGCGCCTCGGTTCTATTGTGCGCGACTACGGCTACCAAACCCTGTTCATTCAGTCATCAGCACGGGACTCGTTCAAGGTCTCAGGCATTGCTGCGGCAACCGGTTTCGAGCACTACTATGGTAAGGAGGATGTCCCTTTGCGTCTCGATTATCCAAACCCGGATGCGGCGGTTTTCGGCTGGGATTATGAGACTTTGCAGCTGATGAAGGAGGAGCTTGACGGACTCGGCTCGCCATTCCTGGCATACGCCTTCACCGGCACGACCCATGAGCCCTATCCGGAGATGCCGACAGAGTTTCGTGTTCGCCCACATGGTGCCAACGATGAGAATGGCTACCTCAATGCGCTCAAATACGCCGATTGGAGTTTGGGCCGGTTCATGGCTGAGGCCCGCAAGGCACCCTGGTTTGACAACACCATTTTCATTTTCACCGCCGATCACGCGAATCATTTCCAGCAGGGGAGTGGGTTTGAGCGACGTTTTCATATCCCTTTTTTGATTTACGCGCCGAAAGTTTTTTCCGGCGAGGAGTGCCGGGTGATCGGTTCACAGCTGGATGTGCTGCCGACCATAATCGATCTGCTCGGCCTGGATGTGGAATTTGCAGCACTGGGAGAGTCTTTGTTGCGCAAGGGTAACGATGCTGAGGCCTTTGTGACAATGGGGGGGCAGCAGATCGGTCTGATCACCGCCAAGGCAACTGTGCGCCATGACCTGGTGCATCGCATCGGTGGCACCGGTCCACAGGATTTGCTTGATCTGTTGGAGCAGCGTCTTCTGGCTTCGGATCAGCTCAGCTATGAATTGCTCCAGGCTAATCGATGGGCCAGATAAACGGGTCGTCTTGTGGTTTCACTGGGGTCATGACCAGCTCTCTTCCCTCGATAACGAGATCAGTGATGGTCGCAGACATTTTTGTGCCGTTATCATCCTGAATGAGCTTGATGACCATAAAGTCGAGGTCGGGGGCGAACCAGAGGGTAGTGATGCGCTCGTTGGTGAGCGTCACGCGCTGTACCTTGATAGTGTGCTGTTTACCCCAAGGGGTGTCGATCTCATCTTCGCCAATCACCTTGTAGCGGATGTTTCGAATATCACCGCGATCGGCAACGCGATAAGCGAACTCTTTCTTTCCCTGACGAAGGTCGCGTACCAAGGCTATTTGGTAACTCAATTTATCGACCACGCCATCTTCTATCTCAAGAGTGGTTGTTTTGCCTTTGTGCAGCGAAGCCACCTCCATCTTGTCCCAGTCAAAATCAAGTTGTTCGTAGAAATCTCCTTTGTTGCCTGAAAAGTGGTAGGTATAGCGCTCAGGCACAGGGGCATTGTTTTTCCAGTGCCAGAAACTGTGTTCTTCGAAGCGGTCCGGACGGAACACCGAAAGGATTCCGGTGGTGTAAATGAGACTGGTCTGCTGGTATAGACCGCTCTTGTTCTTTTTCAGGCTACGCTCGATCTCGCCCATCTTGATCCCCCCCACAGTTGCTTCAAAGTGGGCTGTGTAAGAGGAAATCGGCGGTTTCGCTGCATTGGTTTGAGTGGCTGGCAGGGCAAGGCCGAAAATGAGGAGGGCTGTCAGCAATGGGCGGCTCATAGTGCATTCATCGAACGTTAAAATCATAGTATATCCTGAATAATTCATAAATTGCGCCCGCCTTTGTGCCTCGGTTCGGGCTCTTTGCATCTTTTTTAATGTGGCCGTTAATTTCTATTTAGGCGTATCGGTTTGAAACCAAAAACAGTCGGAACGTATCTTTCTGACAATATCCTGTGCAATGAGTTGCATGTCTTGTGCCAGCGCAACGGTACGTGAATTCGGAAAATATCCGGACTTGCACAGATCGATCTCCCCTTATCCGGCGTTCCGCTGATGATCTGCATTCACGGGCGAACTTCTAATTTTTGTCTACACTTCCCGATATTTTGACTTGGAGGTTATTTTGCTTGTTTTCAATCCCCATCGAACGTGAGCATCAGGCTTTCCGCGCGACGTTACTCTTGTTGCTCGCGAGTACCTTGCTACACCTGCTGGTGGCTGGGCGTATCGCCCTGAGTGTGGATGAAGCGCACTATGCCCTCTACGGGCTGAGGCTCGATTGGAGCTACTTCGATCACCCGCCGATGGTCGGCTGGCTGCAGATGCTGGTGTCTTCCCTTTCCAAAAGTGAGTGGTCGCTACGACTCTGGCCTGCCCTGCTGATGGTGCTGAGTGGCACGCTCCTGTATTACCTCAGCCGTGTTATTTACCCAAAGGAGAGCCCATGGCAGGCCTTTGTCGCGGTACTCATCCTGCAGTCCGCAATCATTGTACAACTGCTGGGGATCGCTCTGGTCCCTGACGTGCCCCTGCTGTTTTTTGGGCTGGCGGCGGCTCTGTCGCTCTGGTTTGCTGTGAAGCGGCAGTATTGGCGGGACTGGCTGCTGTTGGGGCTGTGGCTCGGTTTGGCCGGGTTGTCGAAATACACGGCAGTTACGCTGGCACTGAGCGTTATGTTGTTTGTCCTGTGGCAAGGACAGTGGCGGTTATTTCTTACCCCGAAACCGTGGCTGGCGGCGCTGCTTGCATTACTCATGATTGCCCCGGTTTTGTACTGGAATGCGCAGCATGACTGGATATCGCTCCGCTACCAACTTGGACATGGGGCGCCTGACAGAGAGTGGGAGGCGGTGCGGTTTTTCCGTGCCCAGCTTGGGCAGATACTGGCCTACGCCCCGGGGATCTACCTGTTTGGACTGATTGCAATTTTCTCGACGCTTCGCCAGCGGCGCGAGGAGAATCAGCGTTTTTTCCTCTCCCTTGCCTTGCCGCCGCTGTTGTTGTTTGGCTGGACCGCCGGCTATGAGGAGACCCTGCCACACTGGACGTTGTTGCTCTTTGCCATCGTGGCGCCATTCTCCGCAAACTGGCTGTGGAGCCATTGGGAGCGACGATGGGTACGTTATTCCGCTATTGGCTCACTGGTCTATTCTTTGGTTCTTGTCCTGTTGATCCACAGTCAGTTTCTGCTGCCGTGGATCCCATTTAAACCGATGCAACACCCCTTATCGGACCTCTACGGCTGGCAGGAGGCAGCTGAGCGTGCCGTAAGCCTGAATCGCGGGCGGGAGACTCCACTCCTGGTCGGAAACTGGTCCTTGGCGAGTCGGATTGCCTGGTATGCACGACCTCATCGTGTGCAGGTCACCGATACCCGGGTTGACCAGTTTGATCTCTGGTTTGGGTCACTGCAACAGGGGGATGCAGGTCTGCTCATTGTGCCCGACTATTACCAGGGGCGTGAAAAGATCAGTGGCATGGCCAAATTTGAACAATGCGAATCCATTGATCATTTAACGGTGATGCTGGGAGCGCGCGCTGTGCATCGCTTCAGTTACTATAACTGTGTTGGGTACCATGGATAGACTGGCGGGCGCTCCATTATTGGATTACCGAAATCCGTGGGCGTGGGGGGTAAACCTCTTTGCTGTGCTGGGCCTGACAGCGTTGTGGCAGCTGGATGCCAATCAGAGTGTCTTTCTGTATTTTAATCAGGCAAGTCACTACACCGGCGCGGTGTTTTGGGAGTACATCACCACTCTCGGTGACTCGATGGTTGTCTTCTCCCTTGCCTTGCTGTTGACGCGCAGACCGATGCTGCTGTGGACACTGCTTTTTTCCGCCGTTGTTAGTGCAGTCATCGTCCACTCTTTCAAGGAGTGGGCATTGGTCATGCGCCCACCGGCAGTCATTCCTGCAGATAAACTGACGGTAATTGGTATAGGGCACAAGGCCGTTTCCTTCCCTTCAGGACATACCACTGCGATTTTCAGCCTGGTTGCGTTGCTATGCCTGCAGAGAAGTATCTCTATGGGCAGGAAACTCGCCCTGTTGTTTCTGGGTGTGATGGTTGGGATATCGCGCATGGCGGTTGGCGTGCACTGGCCGATTGATGTCATTGGGGGGGCGTTGATTGCCTGGAGTTCAGTGTTGATTGCCTACGTTGTGGCTCCGCGAATACCTTGGGGGATCACTCAGGGGGCGCAACGTTTCTTTGCTGTGCTGTTGCTGATGGTGGCCATTTCTCTGATCTTTTTTCACCACAGTGGCTATAAGCATGCACACATTCTTGAAGTGGTGATCGCTGTCATCTCTATCGTGTTGGCCTTACCTCATTTAGGCCAACTTTTTTCACGAAAGGCGGTAGCCAGGGACCCTGAAGGCGATCCTGGTGAAGGACGACCCAGGGGTGGATTGATCGTGCGTCTTCTTGTAACAACGGCGCTATTTGTGTTGATATTCCGTACGCTCGATCTGGAAGAATTGCTGGCCATCTACAAAGAGATCGTCCCCAGATTGCTGATGCTCGGCATTATTTTTCAACTGCTAAGCACTACACTTGCTTCTTATCGCTGGTACCTGGTCATGCAGCCGCTTGGGTACAGACAGCATTTCGGTTTTTTCCTCAAGAGTTATTTCAAGGGCAGTTTTTTTAATCAGGGATTGCCGACAAGCATTGGCGGCGATGCCGTTCGGGTACTTGATGTCGCACGACTTGGAGAGCGCAAGCGGAATGCTTTTATCGGGGTCTTTATTGACAGGGTTTTAGGTCTTATTGGCCTGCTGGTGCTCAACCTCGTTGTGAACCTGTTCAATCCGGATCTTCTTCCCCGTGGGCTGTTTTTAGTGATTAATCTGGTGATACTCCTTGGCTTGCTCGGTTTTGTTTCGCTTTGTCTGGTGCAGCATTGGCGGTTATTTTCACGTTGGGGTCTGACACGCTTTTTTGTGCAGATCTCGAAGCAAGTTTCCATTGTACTGAGCTCACCGAAGCAGGCGCTGCTGCAGCTGGTTCTGTCTGTTGCCGTCCATTTTCTTTCGTTATTGGCAATATTTCTTATTGGTCGTAGTGTCGAACTGGATTTTTCGCTGATTACCTACCTGGTACTGGTCCCCCCGGCACTTCTTTTGACGCTGGTCCCCCTTTCACTTGCCGGTTGGGGAATTCGTGAAGGAGCATTGATTAGCCTTTTCACCTTGTTGGGTGCAGACAAGGTAACGGTCCTATCGATGTCGATACTCTATGGCATCGTTCTTATCGTCGCCAGTATGCCCGGATTGGTGGTCTATATTAAAGGGAGGCATCATATTTAATGTGAGAGCGTAGATGAACGTCGATACGATGCGAAAAATCGATTATTTCGCAGGGATCCCACTTTGTTTTTTGGGTACCGCCATACTGAATGTAGTACGGCTGTTCCGTTCATGGCAGCGTAAACAACCGAAAAAAGTATTATTCATTGAGCTGTCGGAAATGGGCAGCGCTATTCTAGTCGACCCGGCAATGCGCAAGATACAGCGCAGCGGAGCCGAAATCTTTTTTGTCATATTCGCCAAAAACGCCCCCAGCCTGCGTTTGCTGGGCACGGTGCCGGAGAGAAATGTCTTCATGATCCGGGAAGATGGTCTGTTGGCGCTGGCCATGACCTCCCTGCGATTTCTCTGGTGGGCGCGGCGGTGGGAGATCGACACGGTGATCGACCTGGAGCTTTTCTCGCGTTACAGCGCACTGTTAACGGGACTTTGCGGAGCGACTAACCGGATCGGCTATCACGCTTTTCATACCGAAGGGTTATATCGTGGCGAGATGCTGACCCACAAGGTGCCATACAACCCTCACATGCATATTGCCAAGAATTTTGTTGCACTGGTTAACAGCGCGCTGAGTGATAAGTCTGAGATACCATTCTTGAAGACCCTGATTAGCGATGAAGAGATCACCTTGGAGAAGGTCAGCTTTGCTGAAGAGGCGTTACAACCGATGCGGCAAATAATCAGGGAGGACTATCCCGCTTACGATTCACAGCGACACCGTATTGTCCTGATCAATCCTAATGCCAGCGAGCTACTCGTCCAGAGGCGCTGGATGCCTGAACGTTATGTCGCGCTGATGAAGCGGATATTGAAAGAGTATTCCGATGTTCTGGTGTTGATCACCGGTGCCTCGACGGAGCGTGAGGAGGCGGAAGGTCTTAAAAGGGAGGTAGGGTCCGAGCGGTGTATAAACTTTGCAGGACGGGTCAAGTTTGGCGAACTGACGCAGCTTTATTCTGTTTCCACGCTGATGGTTAGCAACGATTCAGGACCCGGTCATTTCTCATCGGTGACTAATATGCCAACCTTCGTACTTTTTGGACCGGAAACGCCGGCACTTTACGGCTCACTTGGCAATACTACGCCGATCTATGCCGGTTTAGCCTGTTCACCTTGCGTAAGCGCGGCGAATCATCGCAAGACCCCCTGTGTGGACAATGTCTGCCTGCAAGTGATCACGGTCGATCAGGTATTCGATACGATTCGTCCGACGCTTGAGGGGAGATTGTCACGGGGGCAGGAAAAGATTTTTCAACGTAAGGGAGCAATGGGGACAAGGGATAAAATTCTGTTTGCCACGCGAAGGCCGCAGAGGTTGCTGAGGACGCCGAGAGGGAAAAAAGATGATCACTATCGCTGATCGCCATAAAGAGCGAAGTGAGGGCGATGATTCAGGTGAGCTGTGCTGTCTGTAGATTCGTATTTAGACCGAAGCGACCGATGCAATTTATTCGCCACGCAATCTACGAATTCAAGTGAGTCATTAGCTCGTAAAAATTTTGGACTCCCTGTCCAAAATTAACTTGCAAATGTGTCCACTGATTTCTTTTCTCCCAGCGCTCTGCCTTCAGCAAGCTGCTCATCTCATCATGACTATGCGTGGGCCGAATCTTCATCTAAAGAATGCCGTCTGGAGACTTATCTGTTTTTTTGTGGCGAAAGATTTTACTTTAATGAAAAAAGGCGACCGATGGCCGCCTTCTCTCTTTGCTCGACAGGTTCGTTAGAAAATGATGTTGAGCATAGCCATCATTACGATAAGGAACAGCACTGTCATGATGCCGCCTGCCTTCATGAAGTCTTTCACCCGGTATCCCGCCGGTCCCATAATCAGCGCGTTGACCTGATGGGTCGGGATAAGGAAGGAGTTGGAGGTAGCAATGGCGACTGTCAGGGCGAAAACCGCCGGATTGGCATCGATGCCCTGAGCCTGTGCAGCGATGGCGATATTGACCGCCAGCGGTACAAGCAGGACGGTGGCGCCAACATTGGACATTACCAATGTGAAGAATGTTGCCAGTATAGCAATGACCCCCTGCAGCACGAAGGGGCTGACATCGCCCACGATCTCGAGGGTGGTTTTGGCGATCCATTCGGCGGTACCGGTCGTTTCCACAGCGGCGCCTAGCGGGATCAGGCTGGCGAGCAAAAAGACGGTCTTCCAGCTGACGGCATCGTATGCCTCGTCGATGGTCAGGACGCGGGTCAGGATCATGCCCATCGCACCGGTTAGAAGAGCGATAGAGAGACGTACCTCGGTAAACAGGATCAGACCCAGGGCGATGAGGAAGAATACCAGAGCGTAGGGTACCTTTTGTGGACGTAATTCCTCATGCGGGTAGTCCTGGGTCACTACAATGAAGTCGCGGTGGTTCTTGCTAATGGCCGCCAAATCTTCCCATGCGCTGTGCTGCACCAGTGCATCACCCGGCTGCAGTACCAGCTCACGCAGGCCGCTTCGAATGGTTTCCTTGCCGCGCAGTACAGCAAGAATATTGATACCGTAGGTATTGCGCATACGAATGTCGCGCAGGCTCTTGCCGACAAGTGTGGAGCTCGGCGGAATGACCACCTCTGAGATGCCTGAGCGGCTATGTGTAAGTACCTCTGCCAGGGCAGACAGATGATCGGCAACCTGTAGCTCATAGGTTTCGGCAAAGACTTTGATCGCGGAGTCGGGGCCCATCAGGCCTATAATTGACCCTGCTTCGACGATGACGTCTCTGGAGGGTGCGACCCGGATATGCTCGTTGGTACGCATGGCAATGACCGATACGGTATGCTCCAGGTTGGATTCCAACTCCTCGATGTTCATACCGGCAATGCGACTGCCGGCTGGAATTCTTACCTCAAAGATATCCCCTTCAAGACCATAGGTCGTGCGAAAATACTCCAGGGTATTGCCGGCGCCTGTACCTTCGGTTTTGTTCACAGGCAGCACAAAACGGCCGGCGATCATAAAATAGATAATGCCGGTGGCGACCAGCGCAACTCCAATGGGTGTGACTGCGAATAGATCAAAGGTGTTCATTTGATGTTCGCTTGAGAGAGACTGGTTGGAGGTAAGGATCAGGTCGTTGAGAAGTATCAGTGGGCTGGAACCGATCATGGTCATTGTGCCACCGAGAATTGCAGTAAAACCCATCGGCATCAGCAGGCGTGACATGGGTAAGCCGGTACGTGAAGAAATGCGGCTGACTACAGGCAGGAAAAGTGCAGCGGCACCCACATTCTGCATAAAGCTTGAGATGAAACCGACTGTGCCGGAAATAAGTGGGATGATGCGTTGCTCGGTTGAACCGCCGATTTTCATGATAAAGGCGGCCACTTTGCTCATTAAACCGGTTTTATCCAGACCGGCGCCGATGATCATTACGGCGATAATCGAGATAACGGCGTTACTGGAGAAGCCGACAAACAGCTTGGTCGGATCGACTAGAGATGGCACTACAGTTTCCGGAATGACGGTCGTCAGTCCCAGCAGAACCATCACCAGTACAGCCGCGACGTCAACGCGAACAATCTCTGAAACAAACAGGTAGATGGTAAATGCCAGTATCCCCAGCACCCACATCATTTCGGTTGTCAGCTCCACCTATCATTACCTCCAACATTATGGGCTAAATACAAACTTCAGCCAGCTTTTTTCGAATAGTTATTACGGAAATTTACAAAACCGATGAATCATAGCATGGCTGCGTGAAAAACTGGAGGATGGATAAGCAATGAAAAAAACCCGGTGCGATGACCGGGTTTTCTATGGGCTGATGGCGCTTACTTGCGTGAGCTCGGGCCGTTAACGCCGATGCCGTTGCTCATGTAGGTGTGGAAGTACTCCAGCGCCTTATACTCATCGCTCTGTGCACTGAAGGGTTTGGCGCGTACCTGCTTGTTACAGCCGGCGTAACGGCGGTGCAGGGTGCCCAAGTTGCCCCACTTCAGGCGGTAAACCGGGAAATGGGTCGGTTGACCAAGTGCAGGACTCAGGGTTTCAGCACGAACCCTATTCCCGGCATTGTCGATATGACAGTTGGCGCAGGAGAGGTTGAGCTGGCCGCGTTTGGCATAGAAATGCTGTTTGCCACGCTTATAGGCGGCAAGTGCGCGAGGATCATTGGGGATCTTTACGTTCAGCTTTTTGCCATTTGAGGTGGAGGACATATAGGCGGAGATGGCGGCGATATCACCTTTCTTCCACCCCAGTGCTTTTTCACCGTTCTTGGTGCGGCACTCGTTGATCTCCTCTTCAAGAGTCTTTACTTTGCCATTTTTGCTGTCGAAATAGGGGTAGTTCTGGCGAATACCCTTACCTCCGTTTGGGAAGCAGCCGGCGTAAGTCTTTCCGTTGGCAAACGGTGTGTTGAAGAGCTCTTCACCCTTCATTAATTCATCTTCATAAGGGGGGAACTCTTCGATGGATTCCCAAGAAAAACGGGCATCGGCATTAATGGCATAGACACCATTTTGATATTCTTGCAGGGGAATACCCGGGAAGCGCTTCATGAAATGCTCACGGAACGACTTTAGATCATCCGCAGGTGCCGCTTGCGCAGCAAGCGGCAGGCCGGCGATTAGCCCGAGAGCTGTTATGCTTAGGATGAGTTTTCACATCTGTTGACTCCTCTTACATCCAGGGTTTATACGCGGGATAACTCTGCTTTCAATTACTTTATTTGTGCTTCTGCAGAGTCGCTTTCACCCTTGTTGTCTACCCAGCTCAGCTTGATGGTGTCGCCTTTTTTAGCACCAGTAAAGGAGAAAGACAGGTAGGGGTTGGTAGAGATTGCAGTACCCCAGTCAGCGCTCATTACTTTGCTTCCATTGTGCTCGCAGTTGACTTCCTGAATGAAGTGGGCAGGAATCACTTTGCCGGTTTTCTTGTCCTTGCGAAGACCTGTCTCCATCTTGTGTTTGATCAGGGACTTCACCTCACAGCTGTTGCCTTTCATTCGTGCGCGAATCTTGATTGAATTAGCCATTGTTTACACTCTCCGAACTCTAAATCGTTATAGGTAACCCGTGAAAGGTGCGACTTAGCCGCCGCAACCACCGATGGTAACCTTCACCTCTTTACGTGCGCTGTATAGTTTGCCGTCGGCTTTGACTACAGCAATGACATTGGAAGTCTGACCCATTTTAATGCGGGTTGAGATATAACCTTCGGTTTTCGGTGTCATGTTAAAGTTGGCGACCAAGGGAGTCTGGTTCTTCTCGGAGATGATCGTAATGGCCTCGACGTTCTTCAGAGAAGTCTCGATGGTCACCGGCACGACAGCACCGTTTTCGGCGATAGCCGGCGCATCGATCTTGATGGCGTCGCTGGCAGGGGCAAGATCGGCATTGTATATGCCGTTCAAGGCCTCGCTGACGCTCTTGGCTTCAAAAGCCGACTTCGGCCATGCGGCCAATACCTGGCGTGGGCTCAGCAAACCTGCACTGGCGGCAACCGCAACGGCACTGCTTGCCAAGGTACCTTTCAGAAAGACTCTGCGCTTCATATTCACGTTGAAACTCCTCAAAAAATGCTGGCAAATGTTAGTGGTGTTACAGGGAATGGATGAATTCAACCACTTTATCGATTTCAGCTTCAGTAAGAATCGCATGGCGACCAAACGGAGGCATCATGGAGTTGGGATTGTTTTTGGTGGCATCCCAAATCTGCGCACGAAGTTTAGCTTTATCCGGGAAGCGTGCTTTCATGGCAACCAGAGGTGGTCCGACGTTGCCGGGCATGTCGCCTCCATCGATCATATGACAGGAAAGACAATTACCCTTTTTGCGGTCAAAGGCAATCTGCTTTCCCTGTTCAATCACCTGGGCATCTGCGGCAATAGCGATTTGGGGGGATAAACTCAAGGCACCAATGATGGTGACAAGAGCACTTGCAGTGGTTATCAGCTGTGCGGTTTTCCGCATGGTTTCCTCCTAAGAATGATATCATTTTCGCATGAAACCAGATGCTCAATATCCTGCTAAGCCTGTACAGTCATACAGTTTCTTCCTTGATGCATCCTTGTTCATAGCATGACACTAACACGTCATGAATGTCAGGACAGCCACTAGGATACCCAAAGGAGGGGGGAACGCAAGAGCTTGTGTAGAAAAAAATGCTATATATATTAGTATATTAGGAAACATTGATTCAACATTCCCGCTTAAAACATAGCACCTGCGAGATATAGAAACAGAGAATCACCTTGGCTTGATATTACTGTGAGGGAGTTCACCGATCCGGGGCTATCTCGACAAGAGTTCATCCCGTTTCAGTTCGTCCTTTATCTGTCGTAAACGCGCCTCGATACGCGAGGTATGGTAATCGTTCTGGGGGTTGTTGGTGCGCCGCGCTATGTTGAGCTGATCGATTGCACTGTGCGGTTCACCGGAAAGGTAGTAGTACTCTGCCTGTGCAAGGTTCGATTCTACGGGGTTGCCGCTGGAAGCTTCCAGTCTGGCCAGCAGGCGGTATGTTTCCATTGATGCCGGATTGCGCGCCAGCTGTTGCTGCAAAAGTTCTCTTGCCGGGGGGTAGTTGCGCAGGCGGATATAAGTTTCTGCGAGAGCCAGGCTCAGTAAGGTATTGCCCGGATATCTCATCAAGCCCTCTTGATAGAGTATGACTGCTTCGCTGTGGTTGCCGCGGCTACTTTCCAATTCGGCCAGTCCGTAAATGAAGGCAATCCGTCCGGGAGCCTGTGTCAGTAATTTCTTGTAAATTTCACGTGATTTGGAGATGTTTCCTGCTTTTTCATGGATCAGTGCAAGAAGGTAAGTGTCTGATTCACTCAGGCCTTTGCCTTCCACCTTGTTGGCCTCGATCTGCTGCAGAAGTACCTCAGGGGGCGTGGCCAAGCGCAGCCGGAGACGTGCCAGCGCCAGGGCATAGTAGGCGCTGTCCTTTGTCTCCCGTGCGGGATAGCTGTTGGCACGCCCCTGAGCTTCGGAAATCCGGTCTGTGGTGACGGGGTGGGTGCGGAGAAATTCCGGTATGCCACTATCGTAATAGCGACTCTCCTGTTGCAGGCGGGAGAAGAAATCGGCCATGCCCCGCGGGTCGTAATCCGAGGCGGCCAGGAGCTGCATGCCTACGCGGTCCGCCTCGTGTTCATTGGCCCGGGTAAAGTCCAGTCGCATCTGCTGGCTTCCTCCGACAGCCGCTGCTATGGCCGCATTGGCTATTTGTGGGTCTTGGGCACCCAGGAGAATTGCGGCGATGACGGCGGCGGTTATCGGCAGATTCATCTTGTTAGCCTGCTCCACGCTTCGTGCAATGTGATGTTGGGTGACATGTGCGATTTCATGAGCAATTACCGAGGCGACCTCGTTTTCCGATTTGCTGGCTAGGAGTAAACCGGCGTGGACACCAATAAAGCCTCCAGGCATGGCAAAGGCGTTGATGGAGCCGGCATCGACCACAAAGAAGCTGAAGCGGGTCGTGGCCGAGGAGGCGTTGGCGGCGATCCGGCTGCCAAGGCGCTGAATATACTCCCCGATAATAGGGTCTTCGATAATCGCGCCGTTCGCCTTTAGTTGTCGCAGCATCTCTTTGCCAATGCGCATTTCATCTTCAGCAGAGAGCACAGTTGATGAACTGTCGCCCATCTCAGGGAGGTTGATGAGCACCTGAGCTTGGCTAAGGGGAGAGCCGAGCCCGAGCAGTGAAATAATGATGAAAAGGGAGGTGAGTCTGCGCAATGTGATGTTCCTTAATCCTAATTGGTGATCCAAACTGCACTACGGATTTTGGCCGTTTGGGCACTGCTGCTTTCGAGAGTTGACATGCTCTTGGCAGCCCCTCATTGTTACAGGTTCAATCTAATGACAACATAAACGCTATAAGGTTTTATAGTAAGCGTCCATTACGTCTGCGGTTTACAAGTTTCTTGTCTGACAACGTAGTGGCATAGTGAGAGTTGCGGAGCCGCTCTCCTCAGTATTACCTCGTACATTGGGAAAGGGCGGTTATTGTAATTGATTGATTCTAAATAGGATTTGATTGTGTCTTGCACAGTTTTCATGAGGTAAGGCGCTGCTATAGATAAGCCTTCCCCAGGTGTTTAGGGCTTGCTTTCGACCAGGAGTTGTCATATAAGTACACAATTGAATTCTAATTTTTACTTATGACCCGGCCATGCTTGTCCAAGTGTGAGCCGAGTTTTTTTTACTCAAAATCCATTAGGAGAACGAAAATGGCAAACTTCGATCAAGAACTTGATGCGTCCGGTCTGAACTGCCCCCTGCCGATCCTTCGTGCAAAGAAAGCCCTTGGCACCCTGGAAGCCGGCCAGGTGCTGCGCATCATCGCGACCGACCCGGGTTCAGTAAAGGACTTCGAGGCATTTGCCAAGCAGACCGGAAATGAACTGATGGAGTCCGGCGAAGAAGGCGGCAAATTTGTCTTCCTGATTAAGAAATCCTAAAAAAACATATACCACAGCGTTAATGGGGGAATCCCGATGTCCAATCAAAAAAAGATGGCGATTATCGCGACCAAAGGCACTTTGGATTGGGCGTACCCGCCCTTCATCCTTGCCTCTACCGCGGCTGCGTTGGGCTATGAAGTCCAGATTTTCTGGACCTTTTATGGCCTGCAGTGCCTGAAAAAGGACCTCAATCTTCAAGTTACATCTCTGGGTAATCCCGGCATGCCGATGCCGATGCCGATGCCGGTCGTGATTCAGGCACTGCCAGGCATGCAGAGCATGATGACCATGATGATGAAACAGAAGATGAAGTCCAAGGGCGTCGCCAGTGTTGAAGACCTGCGCGAGCTTTGCATCGAAGCTGAGGTAAAGATGGTTGCCTGTCAGATGACGGTTGACCTGTTCGATATGAATCCTTCTGATTTTATCGACGGCGTGGAGTTCGGTGGTGCTGCCACCTTCTTCGAATTTGCCGGTGAAGCCGACATCACACTTTACATCTGATTTCAGCGTCATCCATGCACAAAAAAATCCCCCGCTTGCGGGGGATTTTTTTTGCCGTAAAAATGAGTAAAAAAATAGTCCGAGATGACCACGGAACGCACAGAACACACAGAGTGGACAGGGGGGACTCACTCCATCTCACCGTGCCTCCGTTAAGCGAGCTTAGGGCAGATCACGTTACGTCACGATATTGTCTGGTAGCAAGCACAGTACACTACACACCCCATCTCATTTCCATGTATTTCCCTGTAGGATGTGTTCTATTGCACGATTAGACGATGGGCACTATGCCAATTTATTTCCCTCCTACTGACAGTATTTCCTGATAGGAGGGATTACACAGTGAACTAATCTTGGCGTCTTTGCGTAAATTCCCTTTGTTGGCGTATTAGAAGGTACGAATATAAGGGTGTTCTTATAAGGTACTGAAATTAATGAACTTTTCTTGTGTCAGTCCTTGACAGGCCCGGTTGAAATCCATACTGTAGAGCGCATAAAAGAAGCATCATAAAACCCAAAACATTATAAATTGAGACCAAATTTTACCAGTGAGGAGTGACCACATGAAAAATTCCAAGCGCCTGCTCGCCTTGGCAGTTTCTGCTGCGATTGCCACCCCAATGGCAGCCCACGCTACCAATGGGATGAACCTTGAAGCCTACGGCCCGATCGCCGGCGGCATGGGCGGTGCTTCGATGGCCTACGACAATGGCACGGCGGCAATGATGAACAACCCCGCCACCCTTGGTTTGATGGAGGAGGGTAACCGCATTGATGCCGCTGTCGGTAATCTACGTCCTGATGTGACCACAGAGGCCATGGGGCAGAACTGGGATTCCAGTTCAGATTCTTTCCTCATGCCGGCCTTCGGCTGGGCGCAAAAATCCGGCAAGATGACCTATGGGGTTGGTGTGTTCGCCCAGGGCGGGATGGGTACGGAGTACACTGAAGCGACTTCTCCCGGGGGTTCTTTCAGCGCTGGGTGGATGACCAATCAGAGCCCTGTATTCAATGCAACCGTTCCGATGACTTATTCTCCTTGTGATACAGTGTCTGCCTTTGCTCCCACTGCCACTACCTGTGGAACACCAGAATCAGATGTTGCGATGGCCGCTGCCGGGATGGATGTTGCTGCCGGTAAGGCCATGGTTTTGGAAGAACGTTCCGAGGTTAGTGTTGGTCGTCTCCTCGTTCCATTTACCTACGACGTTAATGAAAAAGTGATAGTAGGTGGTAGTGTCGACTATGTCTGGGCTGGTATGGACCTGCAGATGGCGATGAACGGCATGATGATGGGGGACATGATGATGAATCCCAACTCCTCCTTCGGCAGCATTAGCGGTACGCTTGTTCAAGGACTCGGTGGTCTTATGTATGATCCCGTGAACAATCCTACTGGCTGGATTTATGGTCTGAACTATGGTTATTTTGATTTCACTGACGGCAGCCCCTA
>JBFEYJ010000030.1:0-20407 GCA_041562215.1 Thiohalomonadaceae bacterium
TGGGCCGTTTCAGCGTTCCCATCCATTTTATCGATATCCCTTCCTCGCTATATACAGCCCTCTTCCAGAGAGCCCCTCTTCATTATAAGCAACTCTTAATCCAGCATTTTTAAAGCATTCCATCATCTCGTCAACGGTAAAGTGTTCCTTGTCCTCATAAGACCAACCCAGGCGCACCAGGTAATTGAGCAGCGCCTCAGGCAGAATGCCCTGCTCGCGGTACTGCATCACGCTGACCGCCCCATGACGTTTGGACAGACGCGCGCCGTCATCACCGAGAATCATCGGCACATGGGCATACTTCGGCGGCTCTGCACCCATCGCCCGCAGCAGGTTAATTTGGCGCGGAGTGTTGTTGATATGGTCATCGCCGCGGATAACATGAGTGATGTCCATGTCCCAGTCGTCCACCACCACGGTGAGATTGTAGGTAGGTGAACCGTCGGTACGCTTAATGATGAGATCATCAAGTTCAGTGTTGCTGAAGGCCAGCTTGCCGCGCACCATGTCCTCGAAAACCACGACGCCCTCGGCGGGATTACGAAAACGGATCACGTGCGGTTCGGTGGGATCGACAAATCTGTTGCGGCAATGACCATCGTAGCGTGGCTTCTCCTTGCGCTTCATCTGATCCTCGCGAAGTACCTCCAGGCGCTCTTTGGAGCAGTTGCAGCGATAAGCATGTCCATTGTCCAGAAGTTGATCAATGACCTCATAGTACCGCTCAAAACGATGGGTCTGATAAAACGGCCCCTCATCGTATTCCAGCCCCAGCCAGGTCATGCCCTCGAGGATCGCATTAACCGACTCCTGCGTGGAACGCTCCAGGTCAGTATCCTCCACGCGCAACACGAAACGACCGCCATGCTTGCGGGCATGGAGCCAGGAAAACAGCGCCGTGCGGGCACCGCCAACATGCAGGTAACCGGTAGGGCTAGGGGCAAAACGGGTCTTGATGGTCATTCGTATACAGCCTGTTTCTGGGTTATTCGGATTCGACCGGGGGCTTCTTTCCGCCCGTCTCTACATAAGGAAAGCGGAAATGACCGTAACGGATCAGCAGAACGGCAATGGTCAGTAGTACAATTGCGCCGGCAACCGCCAGCATGCGCCACTCATCCATGGCCTTCATATCGAGGATGAGATAGCGGGCCAGGGCGACGACACCGATATAAAGCGGCATGCGAACCGGCAATTGGCCTGACTGCCAATAGGCATGGACCATCGCGATAACTTCCAGGTAGATGAACAGCAACAACAGATCACTTAAGCCAACCGCGCGAACGCCAAGCATGTGTGCCACTTCCTGTCCAGCAGCGACCAGCGTTGCCAGCAGGATCAACATCAAGCCAACATCTTCAATAAAAGTACCCAGCCGGATCCCTGCCTTTCTGAGTGGATGTTGTGTCATCTGAAGCCCCAAATCAATAAAGGAGGGATTATACCCACCTCACCACCCGCCTGCGACGTCCTTGAGAAGGGAAATCCCCGTTGACCGTGCAATAAGGACTGTATACTATAGCCGACCTTTCCAGGGCGGTTAGCTCAGCGGGAGAGCACTGCCTTCACACGGCAGGGGTCACTGGTTCAATCCCAGTACCGCCCACCAAAAAACTCAAGGGGTTACAGTTCAATCTGTAACCCCTTTTTTGTCTGATGGAAGAAAACATTGCCGGCTTCAGTCAAGGTGTGTTCAAAAGCCCGTCAGTGTCCCGTATCCAAGGACACCTCAGGCACAACCATATGTTTTGTTAGAAAGCCCAGCAACTTCTTCCGGTAAGCTGCTGGAGCATACCGCTGTAAATCAACATGTGCCGCCCCTGGAGCCGCCCAGAATTCCTTGGGCTCGTTTGCAGCGCCATAAAGCCGGCGCGACTCCTCGATACGCGTATGCTGATCCGCCGTGCCTCCCATTATCAACACTGGATGATGGAACTTCCCGATATGGTGAATAGGCTGAAGGGCCTGCGAATCTAAGCCAAGCCGAGGTTTTAGCTGCAGAGTCAGAAGAGGCGAAAGTAATGAACCGGCACTCCCCAAGCGCAGCCGCAACCGATTAGCCACCGCTTCATCGATGGTGGGATAAACAGACTCAAGGACCAGCGCATCGACTTGAATGGGCACCTCTCCCAGGAGCGCAGCAGCCCCGCCCAGCGATTGACCAATGGCACCCACCGTACTGCTGACAATACACTCTTATCCCGCCAGTTCCTTGTACGCTGCAGTAACAGCAACACCATGCTGAATCGGTGCATTGACTCGACCCAATATATCATCCAGAGCATTAAGGCAAAGGAGCACGTTTCTGGCATTGCTGGCGTGTCCCATCAGGCCGATGCGCCACACTTTGCCCGCCATAATGCCGAGACCTGAGCCGATTTCAAGCTGGTAGTCATTAAGCAGCATGGTGCGCACGGTAGCATCGTCGACACCATCGGGAATGGTGATGGCATTGAGCTGTGGCAAACGCTCTTCCGGATGGACGACAAAATTCAGCCCCATTGCTTCAAGACCGGCGCGTAGCGCGTGATGATGCTTGGAGTGGCGGGCCCAGGCACTCTCGAGCCCCTCCTCCTGCAGAATCACCAGCGATTCGTGCAGACCGTAGAGTGCATTGACCGGTGCAGTGTGGTGATAGGTGCGCTTGGCTTCGCCCCCCCAATATCCCATGATCAGGTTAAGATCGAGGAACCAGCTTTGCACCTTACTCTGACGCTTTTTGATCTTCTCCAACGCCTGCGCACTAAAGCTCACCGGTGAGAGCCCTGGTGCACAGGACAGGCATTTCTGAGTGCCGGAATAGATGGCGTCGATCGCCCACTCATCCACCTTCACTGGCGTACCACCAAGTGAAGTCACCGCATCAACAATAGTGAGACAGTCATATTTATGTGCGATCTCAACCAGAGTCTTAGCATCAGACTGCGCACCGGTTGAGGTCTCAGCATGCACAAAGGCGACAACTTTGGCATCACGATTTTCCTTGAGCGTGTCCTCCAGCTTCTGCGGGCTGACAGCGCGGCCCCATTCATCCTCGACAATGACGGCGATGCCGCCTGCTCGCTCCACATTCTCCCTCATGCGGCCGCTGAAGACGCCGTTCTGGCATACAATCACCTTATCACCTGGCTCAACCAGATTCACAAAGCAGAGCTCCATACCCGCAGAACCGGGCGCCGAAACCGGCATGGTCATCTCATTTTCAGTCTGGAAGGCGTACTTCAGCAACGTCTTTACCTCATCCATCATGGAGACAAAGAGAGGATCGAGATGACCGATGGTCGGACGCGCCATGGCAGCGAGTACACGTGGACTGACATCAGAGGGACCAGGCCCCATCAAGGTGCGATGCACGGGGTGAAAGGATTGAATGGTCATAATTATTCCTCTAAATGAGACGTAAGTTTAAGGAGATTTCTACAGTGTCATTAAAACTGAAGCACCAACAAAGTCCTGAATTTATTATGCGCCCCCCCGAAGGTTTTATGAAAATGAGCAGCCCAAGGCAGGTCATCCAACGTCGAGATCATTTCATTCATGGCAAGCCTGAGAAATAGTGATCAGTACAAGTCCTCAACATGTAAAAGCCCGCGTCTTTTCTTCCCATCAAATAAATAACCGATGGCACATTCAATCCCAACGTGCCTGACTCAACTCCGACACCCTTATTCTCGTGCTCATATTCAACAAATCTCTTAAATCCAAAATGACCGCAACATAAGGCAAACCGCGCGCCCCAACAGTTAAGGTTTTTAATTTCACGTTTCTTTGGAAAGACCAAGCATCCACGCGACACTCGACTATTCCATTACAGCTGCGTCAATGATTTTATAACCCTGCTCAAGACCAATAACGCATCGTCAGGATCCTGATCAAACTGAGCACGGATAATCGCTCCATCGATTGCGAGCGCGATAGCCTGCGCATTCTTCGCTCTTTTCCTGGAGCGCGGTAGCAAATTTTCAATGGCAGTGGTCATATCCAACTTATGGCGTTGGGTTATCTCGATAATCTCCGGCATAACTCCGCCAAGCTCTGCAACACTGTTAATAAATGCGCACCCTCGAAAACCCGGATCACTAAGCCACTCAGACAAGGCAGGAATAATTGCTTTAACGTTATCACCGTGTCTCTTTAATGAATCAACGAACCAAGCCATCCAGCGTTGATGACGATACTCAAGATATTCACGAACAAGATCATTTTTGCTGGGAAAGTGTCGGTAGAACGTGACCTTGGCAACGCCGGATTCCGCAATCAATCGGTCAACCCCTATCGCTCTAATACCATCCCGATAGAACAGCTCATGCGCTGTTAAAAGAATACGCTCACGTGCCGGGAGATTCTGTATATCTGATACATTAATAATCTTCATCCGATTATTATAATATAGGACAACGAACACTCCAAAGGATGATTGGAGACAATCATTGGTCCTTCCCGGAATCCCGCCTAACCACACCAAGAACAGGTTTCTTGTTCTCTTGCAGTGCTTCCTGGTTCACATTGAGCAGGATTGCGTTTGGAGCCCAGTGAGTCCCCCGGTATAACCGGGGAATTGACTCACTTCGATTTCATGTTGCTAGTGATAGCTGACAAATGGTCACAGTACACAACAATCCTTTCCAACGGGTAATCAGCCTACCGGATACACATCTTCGTTACCGTCTGCAAATTCATTCCACAAGTCGGGACGCTGTTTCACCTTTATGTATCGCGATGCAAGGATTTGGCATCCACCTCGCGAAGCCATGGTGTGGTAGGTACCAGGTGAACGCAGAACCAGCGAACCAGGCAAGTAGGTTACGCCGTTCTCGATGTAGTCACCCGTCAGAACCAGCACCATTTCGTGACCCATATGTTCATGCAAAGCCACAAATGCACCTGGGCCGTAACGCAAGATTGCCAGATCCGGGCCTTGTTCATTTTCAGCCAACGTACTAAAGATTACATGGATATCGATATCCTTACGCACTTCCGGCTGATAAGGCACGAATTCGAGGTCAGACGGCACAGTTATATTACCGAACCCGCCAAACGAAAATTCTCGGTCATTGATCGAATTATACGGAAACGGGTCATACTTGATTTGCCCATTACTCATAAGAACACCCTTCTTCGGGTTAGGGCCATCACCAGCATGCTCACCGTTATAACCCCAGTTTTGACGCTTTTCCACTCGATTATTTTCAGACATATTCATCTCCTTTCATCTACACACAGGTATAAAATCAACGGTCATTTATGTAGTGAAATATCCACTAGTGGTTCTGCCTTTACTGAAACACAAGCATATAAGACCAAACACGTTATCCGTTAACAATGGCTGGCTTGTAAGCACTCTGACCAGAGTGTTTCCCCTGGATATAGCGAAACTCCTGGGTTACCCCCCCATACCCCCATGCATCCGCACCAACATCATGCAGCACGATATAACTTGCCGGGTGTATCGGTCCCAACATTGCTTCGAACTCAGCATATACTTTTTCGATATATTCGGCCTTCTCTTGCTTGAGATTAGTACCATCGGTTATCTTGATTTCGAGGTAAAATGACGCCTTATTCTGCTCCGCCAAGGTTTCACCACCGATAGCCCATTGCGTAGGTGACAAATAGTCTATAGAGATCGAGATAACCTCGACTTTCTTCCCCAGCAAAGCTGCAGTATGTTCAGTTAAAAAAGAGACAACTCTTGACGTCATTTCCTGAGATTGCTCCGCAGAAACAGTCACTCTTAGATATGGCATTATCAATTCCTCTCAACATAGGGTTAATAATTGAATCACCCGACAACCTGATGACGTTGTTGCTTCTTCAGGAAGAACCGAAGCAGAACCTCATCCATGTGGCGAGTCATCACATCAACAAACTCGGCGATTGCCGTAAAGCCTTCCTGGCATAGTAATAAAAAGTCGCTTGTACTCGATTGTCCTGCAGCAACCAGTCATGCGCTTCCTTACCTAACCGTGGGTCAATCTGCTCGCACTCACCTGCGCCCATCGCCAGCAGCTGCAATCGAGCAGCGCGTTCACTTTGCAATGCCACGACGCAGGCTTCCTGAACGTTCCTACAAGCTACCAACAACCCATGGTGAGCCAGTAACACGGCACGCTTAGTGCCCAGCGCCCTGGAAATAATTTCACCCTCACCATCACCAATGGGAACTCCGGGCCAGGATGGCAGGTAGGAAATATCGTCAAACAGTACACAACTATCCATGTGCGTAATTTCAAGAGGACGCCCCACCATAGATAATGCAGAGATATGCAAAGGATGAGTGTGGACAATACAGTTAACTTCCGGATGATCGCGATAAATCCAGGCATGGAATCTATTAGCCGGGTTCGGCATCCCCCTGCCATCCAACACCCGTAAATTCTCGTCTACTAGCAGCAATTCGGCCACCCTTGCCTCATCTAAACCCTGTCCCATACGCTGAGTGTAAAAATGCGATGAATCATCAAGCCTTGCTGAAATTTGACCGGCAAGACCGGAGCTATGGCCATGCGCGTGAAGGATATGAGCAGAAAGCACAATCTTTTCCTGCACCGACCACCCCGGCATCGATAAATGCTCCTGCATCTGTTCCACTGCCCCTCTTATGAAATCGCTCTTCAACATACGAGGCATACCTCATCGCTGGCCAACCGTGCGTTCATGATGACGCACATCTGCAAAACTTGAATGCCACTCTGTGTCATTCCTATTCATTTCACACATCATTCTCCCCCCCCATCACCAGCACTGTTACTCATCGACCTATAAGTGGTAAATACACAGCGACAACCATTGCTTACTCTCACCCGATCACCCTTCTCCAGAACTGCACGTGGTTATGTTTCGGTTGCAAGGAAAAGACAGCGATAAATAGCTAGGCGGTAGAAACGGCAGTGCCAGTGGAAGTTTTCATGGACGCAAGTCGATGTCTGGCATCCTCACCTAAAAGGTACTTGTGGATTTTTCCGGTACTGGTCTTAGGTAACTTGCCGAAAAATACCAGCTGCGGCCTTTTGTATGCTGACAATTTGGCATCACAGAATGCCATGAATTCGTCTTCCGTGATGTCTGTTCCCGACTGTCGTTCCACAAACGCCAATAGCAACGGACTTCTCTCTGCCCCGTCTGAATTGGCAATACTCAAAACGGCTATATCATGAATTGCAGGATGCTCGCTTAACGTGTTCTCAATTTCGATCGAGGAGATATTTTCCCATCCATAATCCGTTTCAACGTAAATGAGGTCTTTGATCCGGTCTCTTATTTCAAGGTACCCATCCTGATGTACAACTGCCATGTCCCCGCTGTAGAACCTTCCGTCATGGAAGGCCTTCTCCGTCGCTTCCGGATTTTTGAAATAGCCACTCGCTATGGTGTTACCTACCATAGTGACCTCACCCAGAGTGCATCCGTCATGAGGTACCGGTTTGCCGAGACCATCCAGAACCTGCACACCAGTGCCTGCGTGAATCCCGGGTATGCCTTGGCGTGTGTACAACTTCGCCCGCTCGTCAGGCTCCAAAAATTGCCAATCCGCCTGTGACTCACACACTACAAATGGCCCTCCCGTCTCATTCAAACCGTATTGATGGATAAGGTTCACACCAATCCCTTCCAATTGCTGTATGAGCAAAGGAGAAGGCGCTGACCCACCGGTCATCACGGTCATACCTCTCAATGCACCGTAAGGTTGATGTATTTCATTCAAGACCTTAAGCAATCGAGGAGCACCCGCAAAATGAGTAATACCCTGTAGCCTTACGAGTTCGTTGAATTCATCGGCATTCTCCCGCCCAAGATTGGTCGACGGTATCACCTGGGTACAGCCCGCAGCGACACAAGCCCACATGTGTCCCCAACCATTCACGTGGAACATAGGAAGAGTCCACAAATATTTCGATTGCCTGTTAAGTCCTAACATTAAGACTTGGCCCAGTGCGTGCAAATATCCTGCCCGGTGGCTGTAGATCACGCCCTTGGGGCTGCCGGAGGTACCGGAAGTGAAATTAATCGCGATGGGGTAAAGCTCAGAAACTACCGACTGCTCCAGTGAAACATCGTCAGTTGCCAAGTCCAGGCATTGTTCGTAATCGAGAACGTCTTCAAGCGGTTCGATGTCGGGATGTTGAATCAATAGTACTTTGAGAAGCTTCCCTAGCCGCTCTCGGCTCGAAGTCGATAGTCTTTGATATAATCGCGCTTCAGCAATCAGTACTTTCGCTTCGCTAAATTCCAACTGTTCGATGAAATCGACTTCCGACAGCCATGGATTCAACATCACCAATACGGCGCCAGAACCAGGCACACCAAAATGCGCTTCCACTGTTTGGAGACTGGTTTCGGACCACACTGCAACACGATCACCGTTTGCAGCATCCAGTGCACCAAGTGCATGCGCCAATCGTCGGCTGCGCTCACGCAACATCCGATAGCTCATGATGCCCCCAGGATAAATCAACGCAGGACTGTTTGAGTATGCATGGGCACTGCGTTCAAGAAGCGTGACTGGAGTCAGTGGTATGCTGGAGTTCATTTCACTCCATCCCCTCTAATAACATTCCGTCCTTTTCAGCGGCTGACATCGCTAATTGCTTGTTACGTTCTTTTATAATAGCGGCATGTATACCATCATAGACTCCTGCCCGTGCATCCAACATGCGCATAGTACCCTCATATACCTCCTGAAAATCCTGTCGTGTCTTCATGTAAGGCATGCCTGCAGCAAACCATCCCTCACCGTGGTCTTCATCCAACTCACAGTGCACGACAAAAAACTCCTGCAACTCCTCGCTAAGTCCACGCCGCCGTAAGTGAGCAAGAATGCGCTTTTGCTGTAAAGGAATGGATAGCTCAAGACCACCCATGCCGCCCAAACCATAACGAAACCCATCCGCAAACCAGCACAAACTGATCTTGGTATTCAGCAAATGGCAGGTTTCAGCGTTAACATCTTCCTCACGCGCTCCACCGAAGTGGTTCATCAATGGCTCAAAAAGATTAGGATGTGCCTTAGTGAAATCCCCCTGACCGAACTCATCATGCAGGTTATGGTAAAGTTCCTCCCGCATTTCGAACGGAACAATCAAACTATATGCCGCCACATGCAAATGAAAGCGTTGCATATTTACGCGGTAATTAGCCAGAAAAAAACGGAGTTCCTCCGCACTCAGATCGTCATTATCGAACAACTCGAACAAGGCGCTATAGTTAACGCGATGCCCGTAGATCTTCTGCTTCAACCAAACCATAAATTCTTCTGAATCAGTTATCCCTTCAGGAACCTCATCCCACTTCAGGTATACCTTTTCAACCCGCTCAATCATATTACGCAAGGCCCACTCTTTTTCTCTCTGCTCGCTACCCAACTGAAATCCATCAACCATCATCCGCATATTCATGTCATAGAGAATACATTGAAGCTCACGCCACGCCTCACCACCTTTATTACGAAATGCGTCATGCACCAGCTGCTCAGTAATCATCTCAGAGTCAAGATAGAGCATGGCATTCTTGATTGCTGAGCTTTTCTTATCACCAGATAGTGCCGTATCAGTCATCATCATGAGTTATCTCCAATTCCAGTTAGTGATTTTCAAATCAAGCTTTCAACACGCGGTAAGTTAATTTAGGAAAAACATAAATCACCAACATTCATTGTCAAGCCAAGCATGTGACGCAAAGCAACAATTTACAAATATCACGCCGCAATAAATAATTCACGACTCAAAACCGCACTACCATGACAACCTTTATACAAAGCGTCTGCGCACTCACTGAATAAGTAGGTACTTGCCGCATTACAATAATATTGCTAAAACAAACTCATTCGAAACCAAAGCGAACAGAATCAATTACAAAATAACACAGACTTAACTTCAGCATTCAAACCCTTTACAAATAAAGGCTCAAAGATCGAAAAGTGTCGAGGCGACTAACTGGAAGTCGAAATATGCGAACAGCGAAACCTGAAATTATTACACGACGATTCTAGCGAACATCAGCCAAACCAAAATGTCTTCATGCATATTTTCTTATAAGTGCGAATAAAGGAGATGAGAAACAGACCGCCTTCAAAAACTTTTGTTTTTTTCGGAAAAGATACAAGGAGAAATTGCGGATACTTTCTCTGCTTTAACAAAAAGCACAGCCAATGATTGGAGCACAACTCTTCAATAGCTGACCCCTTTCGTAAGCAAATTACCAACACAGCAGGGAACCGGCACAGATTCACTTTCTGATTAAATATTAGGTGGTTTTGGAAAAGCGTTTGAAACGCAGCCTGCTAGTGAGGTTAACTAACTAGAGTCTCATAATTACTCCACGCTCCTGACCACAATGCGTTAACTCATGACATATGAGTCTCTGACGAAACAAAGAGGCTATGTCATATGGCCTGCGTCAGTGCATCCACACGACAGTTATAGCCTATCTGTCAGCCCATGCGCCAAGTCAGCCATAGAGCATATATAGAATGTGCCCAAGAGGATTCAACCTCCCTCCAGCTGCTCAACTTTTCCATTTCCAAAAAGGCTGTTGTCTAATGATATTCTGAAAGAATTGAATGCCCAGGCAAAACAAACCTCCAGAATATCATTAAGACTCACAACATTTCGTTGAGAAGTAGAGGCTTATATCGTGCTTTTGGCGAACTACTGCTGTAGTTCACTCGCAGATCATGCTAGCTGTGAAAGAAAAACAGTTAAACTACCAATACTTAGGATAAGAGCGTTCCTTGGCCAGGTTGTTAAAAAGAATCGCCACTATGACCAGCAGTACTGCACCGATTAGGGTCGGCGTCAAAAGAAACTGCCATCCAGGCGCCGTTAACATTACAATAACGGGGTTAGAGCCAGCGGGAGGATGTACGGTGCGTGTGATTTGCATAACTGCGATAGCCGTTCCGACTGCCAAGGCAACACACCACCATTCGTTACCCAAGAACATCAGAACGCATAGACCTACCAGCGAAGACAGAAAGTGACCGAGGATAATGTTTCGTGGCTGGGAGAACGGACTATCCGGAAAACCGAATACCAAAACACAAGTTGCACCGAAGGATCCTAAAACCAAAGGGGCGTTGCTTGTCGTCGCCAAATATGCCACGACTGCTATCGCCAGACAACCACCCAGCCAAGCGAGCCAAATTTGCCCCCATGGCGCTCTTGCAGGAACTACCCCTCCCCCGCGCATTTTTCCAAAAAACGTGCTGGAGCCTACCGCAGCGATTTCTTCAGTACTCATTGACATGATGAACCTCTATTTTAAATAATGACCAAACTGGTAGAAAAACTCTCCGACCAAAGCAGTGGGGCTGATTGATATGAGATCGTCAGTTCGAACTTCGTCATTCCAACCTGCACAAATGCCACGGAAACGACCATAAGGATGTCGTTCGGCAAATCTCGTACCGGGTTTAATCATCAACGTTCCCATGCACTACTCTGCTTCGATGTACACAACCACTCACCTACCAATCCATCCAAAAGTAGACCACTCTGTCTACTTGTCAACCTCAACTTAGACAAACTTGTCTACCACCAGACTATCCGTATCAAACAAAGCCGATCAATCCATCGATTATTTGAAGTAGACAAGTCTGTCTACAAGAGACTTTACCCAACATCGACATACATGTCTACATTGTTCCAGAAATTCACACCACTCTTTCCAAAGAAGTGCCTCAATGGTTTGAGATATCGAGCCGCAATATTAACGTTGCGTCTCATCCTTTATCGAATTCGATTACCGTCCTTTCCCAACCGAACGACGGCGGCAGCCTCGCGGACAAGATGACCATCGAGGGCTACAGCTTCTAGACGCGCAACTGGATCAACCTATCGTTGGCCCCCCTGTCACGGTTGCACTGTAGGAAGAACCGACGCCAGTCGATGGTTAGGCATTAAAGATCCAATAGGCAATCCCCCGATAGAAAATACCTATGGGGGTTAATCAGAAGGGTTTACCTTTCACGCTTAACGACCTGCCGGATTTTCTCCCACTGTTGCTCATTCGCTTCCAGCGCCTCGTGGTTCAACTTGTCAAGACCATCGCACTCACTGAGTCAGCGGTTTTCGGTATAATGCTTCGCCCCTTACGAGACCCAAGGCAACACCTCGGTCTTGGTGAGTTTATTGGTGATGAACTCTAAGATGTTGAGGTGTTGAGCCTGGGTGGGAAGATCACAGCAGAAGCCAGGCAAAGGAGTAACCGAAATCGCCAAGCGCCCTGGCAGTTATATTTTAAACGGGTAGGCCGAGCAGTTACCCTTTCCCTTAGATGCCTCACACAAGTAACGCCAGTCAACGCCGGAGCACCAATCAAACCGGAGTAATTCACAAAAGAGAATCCGTATAGCATCATGAGCCTACATGAACGGCCTTGTGATGAGGTAAAATGAGGCAAAAGCGAGCTACCTGAAAAACCACTGAAAATTTAATGGCTTGATAAACAATAACATGCAGAATGGAGTTGATAAAAACAACAGGGCTGGGTTTGTTTCTTAAACAGATCTTTCTAAAGGCTCGTTATGAATCACAAAACAAAGTAAAAGAAAGTCTTCACTTATTTTACAAAAAGGAGTAATAGATGAAAAAGAGTATATTGTATGCGGCTGTAATTATTATTGCATTAGGTTGTTTTGTAATTTTTGGAGCGATAGGTGTTTATAAAACTGAAAATGGAATAGTGCTTGGTCTCCCAGATTATGAGAAACGAGATATACATGTATCACAAGTTGATCTGGATATTCTTATTAAAGCAGACACATTACTGTCTAACGAAAGCAGATGGAGCAAAGATCGTGTTTCAAATTGCTCGCAGTCAGAAAAACTGGATTTGTATTGTGCTCTGGAAAGAGCGTCTATGGCAGTAATGGGAAAGTATACACATAGGCAACCAGCGTTACAGGAAGTACGATTCACTATTGATAACCACTATCGAGAACGGTGGAAAAAGCATAGGCTTATTGACTTCAATGTTAATAAAGATACAAATTTTGCGGATATAAAATCTGTACTTGCACAAGCTACAGCGACAGTGAGAGGGAAGATCGACATTTACTTGGCGAAATAAGTGAACTTAAAAATACCCATACCAATCCGTCACACACTCACCAACACTTCAACCAAACGAAATCGTGTCTAGCCAGGAGTTACTAGGCAGGTGATTGTGAAAACAGCTTGAGTTCTGATGTTTTATCCGGATTGACCATCATTACAGCAGAGTCATGACGATAATTAACAACGAGGAACTATTTGAACTCAGTTTATTCAGGCGTATTATATGTCACATCAAATTATGAGTGTCTTCAATTACCTTTGATTAATCACTCCTTGATTGTTTGCAATCGTTTCAATAACTGAAGGAGATATTCAGAGCACCGTAGTGCGTCGTATCCTCCTGAGTGTCGTACTCTTTGGTTCGTATCATGTTACTGAAGGCGAAGCGCCAACGATTAACCAGGTAGACCACGCCAAATTGCATATCACCAACGAGTTTTTCCTTCTCTACGCTATAGCTTTCTTTGAAAGTGTTGCCATCGAGAAAAATATCTCTTGCGATTAAGCGACTTTCAAAACCGAGAAACAAGTACCAACTGGGTTCATCCCCTCCACGAAAATAGGCCAGCCCCGGGAAGCCGGGACGGATATTCGGTGGGCTAAGGTCCCGCTTCAGGTGGTCGCCGAGGCGGAACATCACACCACCGGCGCCATAGGTGTAAACATTTCCCACTACCATGTTCATGTGGGGATTTATCCCCAACTGCAGACCATTGGACAGGGGCTCAACAAGCCGCCAGAACCTGGTGTACGACACACCCAGCGCTGGTTCGTCTTTCAGCTGATTGTCCCAGCCCTTGGGGCTGTCGATCCCGACCAAATCATGAAAATTGGTTTGCGACTGCCTGCTCATGGCGCTTGGGCCCACCACGCCCAGCGTGATCTCGAACATGTTGCCGTGATCCACCTCCGCAGTACTGTGAATTTGGGAGAGCACCGCCGCACTGAAATAAAGATACCCGGCGTAAGGTCTGTCCCCCTCCACCACACTCGTTTCATCGGTATCATTCGGGGTAAAGATCTTCTGACCAAATGTGTAATTCACCAGGCTCAACTGTTGTCCTTTTTCATAAAACGGCACCCATTCCGATAGTCGCTCCAAGCCTGCGGGCGGCGCCATTTTTTTGAGCACCGACAATTGTGTGCCATGGGTGTAATAGCGATCGCCGCTGCTGGCGAAAAAGTCATTTTCCATTTGCACACTGATAAAGGAGTCCGGGGGTGGCAATTCCGCACAGAGCGGTGCGGTGATGATGGATATCACCAACCCGACCATCGGCACCATCTTGTTTTGACTTCGGTTCATGTGGTCCATTCCTTTACGAAATGCGTTTGGTGAAACGCAGAGCACTCAACAACAACAGGCTGCTCCCCAACAACGCCTGGGCCGCAAACTGGGGCCATAGGACTTCAAGGCCATTGCCCTTGAGAAAGACATCACGCACGATCACCAGAAAATAGCGCAGCGGATTAAGGTAGGTGATCCATTGCGCCGGTTCCGGCATGTTCTCGATGGGAAACATAAAACCGGAGAGCAGGATCGCGGGAAAGAAAAAGAAGAACGCCGACATCAGTGCCTGTTGCTGGGTGCGTGAAATGGTGGAAATAAACAGGCCCACCCCCAAGGTCGACATCAGGTAAAGCCCGGCGCCAAACAGTAGGATTAACGGGTTACCCACCAGCGGCACCTCGAACCAGAAGAGAGAGACGGCCATTACCATCACAAGCTGGATATAGGCGATCAGGACGAAGGGCAGTGTTTTTCCCAAAATAAGCTCGATAGGGCGTATGGGGGTCACCATCAGTTGCTCCAGGGTGCCGATCTCCCTTTCCCTGACCACCGCCATCGAAGTTAACAGCAATGAGGTGAGCATCAGGATGAGCGCCATCACCCCCGGCACATTGAAATTGCGACTCTTCAACTCGGGGTTGTACCAGATCCGGCTGCGCAATATCACGCCGCCCGGCTCATCAAATGGCCCCATCCCTGCCGGAGAAAAATCGCTGATGATGCGTTGTGCGTAGCTCATCGCCAGCGTGCCCGTATTGGAGTCGGTGCCGTCGACCAGTACCTGTACCACACCCTGTCGACCGCTACGCAGGTCATCGCTGAATCCGCGTTCGATCCGCAATACCAGCACCACATGGCCCCGGTCCAGCTCCTCGGCGATCTGCATCTCATTGGCCAGCCAGGTGCTGAGCTGAAAGTAACCGGAGCCGGTGAAGGCCTCCACCAGAGCACGGCTGTCGGCGCTGCGATCCCCGTCATAGACCGCGGTACGAATATGATCGACGTCGGTAGTGGCGGCGTAACCGAAGATGATGAGCTGGATCACCGGGGTGACAAAGATCAGGAATTTCATTCGCCGGTCGCGCAACATCTGCAGAAACTCCTTAACCATCATGTGGTAGATACGTTCCCACATAAGCGCCTCAGCGGATTTTTTTCTCGAATTTGCGCACCGCGACCACCATGACGATGGCCGCAAACAGCGCCAGAAACGCCAGTTCCTCCAGCAAGTAGATCGGGGGACTGGCCTTGAGAAAGATCGCCTTGAGCACCGCGACAAAATAGCGCGCCTGCACCAGATGCGTGATCACCTGCAGCGGTGCCGGCATGTTCTCGATCGCATAGAGAAAACCTGAGAGCAGAAAGGCCGGGATAAAGGTCGAGACCATCGCCGCCTGGCTGGCTACCAGTTGTGAACGCGCCACTGTAGAGATAAAGATGCCGAAGCCGAGACCGCCAAAAAGAAAAAGCGAGGTCGCGCCGACGAGGAACAACAGGCTGCCCTGTAACGGAACCTCGAACACCCAGACCGACAGCGTCACTGCAAGCAGCATGTCAAACATACCGATAACGAAATACGGCAACATCTTTCCCAGCATCAGCTCCAGTGGCTGTACCGGGGTGCTGATCAACTGCTCCATGGTGCCACTTTCCCACTCACGCGAAACAGTGAGCGAGGTGAGCAGCGCGGTGATCACCGTCATGATCACCGCCATCAGCCCGGGGATGATAAACCACCGGCTCTTCAGTTCAGGGTTGTACCAGACGCGCAGCCGGTTCTCGATCAACGGCGAAGCGATGGTGTCGAGGTGTCCGGCATTGAAGCGCCCGGTTACCCCTTCGAGATAGCCCTGGCCGATGGAGGCGGTGTTGGCGTCGGAGCCATCGGAGAGCGCCTGAACCGCCACCGCACGGCCCGACGCCAGATCCCGCGCGAAGTGGCGCGGTATAATCAGACCGATATGGGCCTTCCCGGCATCGAGCTGACGCCGTGCCTCATCTTCGTCATCACTTTGGGCCACCACGGTAAAATAGCCAGAGGCGCTAAAACGTCCGAGGTATTGGCGGCTGGCGCTGCTTTTGTCATGGTCGACCACGACCAGATTGAGATTGGTAATGTCCATGGTGATGGCGTATCCGAACAGCACCAATAAAATCAGTGGCATCAAAAAAGCCATCGCGAGGCTCCGCGGATCACGCCGGATATGCACAAACTCCTTACGCACGATGGCCCACAGTCTAAGCAGTGACAGTGACCTCACGGCAATCATTCCCCCTGGGCCTCGATCAGGCCGACGAAAACATCCTCCATCGTCGGCATCACCACCTCTGGGCTTACCTCACCAAACCCCCGTTGCTGAAAGAATGTCTGCAGCCGTACGATGGCCCGCGCCGTATCATCCACCGTGACATGCAATGCATCGCCGAATAGCGCCGCCTCGTGTATCCACGATTCCTCCTGGAGTGTTTCAAGCGCGGCATAGGGGTTTTGCGGGCGTACCTCTACGATATCGCGTGTGAGGGCGTTGCGCTTGAGTTCACCCGGTTCGCCTCGGGCGATCAATCTGCCGCGATAGATCAGCGCAAGTTCGTCGCAGTACTCCGCCTCGTCCATGTAGTGAGTGGTGACGAACACGGTGGTGCCGCTGCGGGAGAGATGCGCGATCAGATCCCAGAACAGTCGCCGCGCCATCGGATCTACCCCCGAGGTGGGTTCATCGAGAAAGAGGATCAGTGGCTCGTGCAGCACCGCGCAGCCGAGGGCGAGGCGCTGCTTCCATCCCCCGGCAAGGGCGCCGGTGGTTTGGTTGCGCATCTCAGTGAGACCGGCCATCTGTAGCACCCACTCCTTGCGCTCCCCGCGGAGCCGGCGTGACACACCATAGAGGCCGCTGAAGAAATCGATGTTCTCCTCCACACTGAGATCATCGTAGAGGGAGAATTTCTGTGACATATAGCCGATACGCCGCTTGATTGCCTCAAACTCGGATATCACATCGAGCCCCAGCACGTGGCCTCGCCCCTCGCTGGGCTGCAACAGGCCGGTAAGCATGCGGATGGTGGTGGATTTCCCCGAGCCGTTGGGGCCGAGAAAACCAAAGATGCGTCCCTGCGCAACCATGAGGTCGATGTGGTCCACTGCGACAAAGTCACCGAAGCGCCGCGTCAGGCCGCTGACATCCACCGCCATTATGGTCATGGCGACTTGTCCTCACTAACCGCCTTGATGAAGACATCCTCCAGGCTCGGCACGATAGGTCGTGAGGCATGCACCGCGATCCCGGCCTCGTTGAGCCATTCCTGCGCCTGCGCCAATTGCCCATCATCGTCGATGGCAAGATGCACCCGTCCACCGAACAATCCGACACGCTGTTGGCCCAACCGTTCGGCCAGCACCTCACGGGCATGGCGACCATCCGTCGACTCCAGCTCAACCATCTTCCCCGGCAGATCCGCCTTGAGTTGTTGAGGGGTGTCACACAGCATCAACTTTCCCTTATCGAGCAGACCGACGCGGGTACACCGTTCGGCCTCATCGAGATAGGCGGTGGAGACGACAATGGTGACCCCCTCCTTGAGCATGCTGTAGAGGATGCGCCAAAAATCCCGTCGCGATACCGGGTCGACGCCGTTGGTCGGTTCGTCCAGGAAAAGGACTTCAGGGCGGTGGATCAGGGCACAGGCCAGGCCGAGCTTCTGCTTCATGCCGCCGGAGAGATTGCGTGCCAGACGCTTGCGAAAAGGGGTGAGGTTGGAAAAGCCGAGTAGCCGATCCATGGTCTCTGTCCGCTCGCTTCGCGGCACCTGATAGAGGTCTGCATAGAAATGGAGGTTCTCATCCACGGTGAGATCGCCGTATAGGCCAAAGCGCTGAGACATATAGGCGATACGACGTTTGATCTCCTCCTCCCCGCCATTGACCGGGAAGCCCGCAACAAAGGCCTCCCCTTCGCTCTGGGCGAGTACTGCAGTGAGCATGCGCAGGGTGGTGGTCTTGCCGGCACCGTCCGGGCCGACCAGGCCGAATATCTCGCCACGAGCAACGGCCAGGTTGAGACCACGCAATGCCCAGACGCCATTAAAGGCACGACCGAGATCACGCGTCAGCACCGCCTGTTCCATTTTGCTTATCCCCCTTTTTTCGACACAATCAAATAGCTGCTCGAAACATCTCAAACACCACGTGCTGGTCGATGTTTTTTACACCCTATCCCTGCGGGAGAAGGAACCCTCTGTTCAGCTCTGAGTCACGCCTCACTTCAACACTCTGGAAAAATTATTGAGGTCGCCGACTGTTGGAGTTGCGATGCTGCAACACGTCGAGGTTCTGCCCGGTACAGCGCCTTTATCATGTCGCCGTGAGCCTTCGGGAAGCTCACGGCGACAGCGCACTAGATGCGTGTCTGTAACACAGTCATCGATTTTGCCCAACGCCAGGCGAGCAGTGCGATGGTAAGCCATACCAGAGAGCGCACACTCATCGCGACAACCGTGCGCATCTCAAAAGCACCACCACTGAGCACATGCGCGCCAAAACCGGCAAACACCGCCAACGTGGTCCCTGCGATGACGATGGCCAATGTGGCGGCAACACGCTTTCGCATGAACAGACCAACCCCTGCCAGGATGTAGGCAAAACCGGCAATAAAGTTGAACCAAAGAACGAATGGAACATAGTTGCCCGCCGCGGCACGCGCTTCATCATCGTAAAACAGGACCGCCCCGCCGCTCTTGATAGTCAGTGCGCCGAAGGCAATTGCGACAATCGCCATGATCCACAGGTATACAGGTTGCTTTTCACTACTCATCACTACTTCTCCTTTTTGGTGTTGTCAGGGTGCCTCTATAAATTTTCTCAAGCCGATGGGGGCCAACGCCATCAGGGCCGCTTCAGCGAGTTTGTGGAGATGCTGCCCGTAAATGTATCCAGACATCAGCGGGCATCCCCGGCATCAGGATCCCCTCCTCATTTTCAAGCCGCACATCAACGGCGAAAACCAGCTTCACCCGCTCCTCCCGGGTCTGAACATTCTTTGGAGTGAACTCCGCCTGGCTGGAGATGAAACTGACGCGGCCTGGGAAGCGTCGGTCGGGGTAAGCGTCCACCGCCACCTCTGCTTTATCGCCCAGTCGCACCCGCCCGAGTTGTCGTTCCGGGATATAGACCCGAAGCCACGGTTTCGACAAATCGGCGATTGTGGCGACCGGCCGTACCGCCGAGAGGGTCTCGCCAACCTCAGCATGTGTGCGTGTCACCACGCCGCCGATGGGGCTGACCGCCGTCATATCCGCCAGGGTCACGCGAAGGGTATCCACTGCCGCCTGCGCCTGTTCGAGACGGGCGCGGGCGGCGGCGATCTGTTCACTGCGATAGCCGCTCCGCATCAGACGAAGTTTCTCCAGTGCCGCCCGATGGCGTGAGTCCGCGGCCGCCGCGGCGGTGACATCCCGGTCGCGTTGTTCACGGCTGAGACCACCCTCGGCATACAGAGAACTGGAACGCTCGGCCTGTGCCTTTAAGTTTTTCGCCTGAACCGCAGCCTCACTTACGGCGGCTTCGGCCTGTGCCACCTCCTCGGGACGAAAGCCTTTTTCCAGTTCGCTCAGCGTTGCCTGCGCCAGCCGTACTCCAGCCTCGGCTCCATACAGTCGTGATTGGATTTCCCGGCTATCCAGTGTGGCGATCAACGCCCCCTGTCTTACCGCATCCCCCTCATCGACGGCGCGCTGAGTCAGAGTGCCCTGCATGCGAAACCCGATCCTGACCTCAGTGACCTCGATGGTACCGGTGGCGATGAGTTGCCCCTCAGGGTCCGCGTCCAAATGCTGCATTACCAGCACCACAGCAATCAGTCCCGCCAGGAGCGTGATGAGTAAGGCCAATAACCAGCGATAGCGTTTCATATACATCACTCTCTCTAGCGTGAGTCACCCGGAGAAAAACCTGCTGGACTGAGGATCCCGACCACCTTGAGCAGACGGGTTTTACTGATAATCAAGTCATATCGCGCCTGCATCTGTTTCGCCCTGGCGTGCCACAGGTCGGACTCGGCGCTCAACA
>JBFEYJ010000031.1:0-20367 GCA_041562215.1 Thiohalomonadaceae bacterium
CACCTGAGGGTCATCAGGATTCAGTCGGGCCAGTGCGGCCTGAGAAGCGGGATAGTCATAAATAAAACAGAGTCCCTCGCGACCGAGCTGCGGCTCCACGGCATGAGTGAGAATGAGATCCAGCCAAACATCCCGATCATATTCACCATCAAAACCGGTGATTCCCAAGTCCTGAGCGCACGCCTCCATCTCATCAATCGAAGAATCCAGCGGGTCGATAGACGCATGACGGAGGAAGGCGGCACGGTAACTATGTTTTTCGACTGGCTTGCCTTCTAGCCCTAGCAACGGCGCAACCAGTGCGATGACTTCGCCCATCAGGGCATGGTGATCAAAGCCAGGCCGGTACCATTCCAGCAGGGTAAATTCGGGATTATGCCTGCGCCCCGCCTCGCCCTGGCGAAAAACCTTGCCGAGTTGATAGATAGGTCCGCTGCCGGCGGCAAGGAGGCGCTTCATCGGAAATTCCGGTGAGGTGTGCAAGTAGAGCGTCTTCCCACCCGCCTGGCCGGGGCCGCTGTAGCTCGTTGTAAAGCTCTCAAGATGAGGATCGGTAATGGTGGCGGCGGAGAGCACAGGTGTCTCCACTTCCAGTATCCCCCGTTCAGCGAAAAAGGCCCGTATCCTGGCGAGGATACGAGCCCTTTGCTGCAGGTGGTGCAACGGCGCGCTAGGGCGCCACCCTATCCTGCGAGACAAGATCGGGATTATTCCTTGGCGCGGGAGATGTACTCGCCGGAGCGGGTATCGACCTTGAGCAAATCGCCCACATCGATGAACAGCGGTACCTGAACGACAGCACCGGTATCGCAGATAGCCGGCTTTGTGCCGCCGGTGGCGGTGTCGCCACGGACGCCGGGGTCGGTCTCCACAACAGTGAGGATAACGTGATTGGGTGGCGTAACGCTGATTGGCACACCGTTCCACAGAGTGACCACGCACATATCCTGTTCCTTGAGCCACTTGGCCTCATCGCCAACGGCAGCGGCATCAGCAGCGATCTGTTCGAAGCTTTCCGGGTGCATAAAGTGGTACGCTTCACCATCGTTGTAGAGATACTGCATGTCGGTATCCATGACATCAGCCGCTTCTACACTTTCCCCGGACTTGAAGGTGCGCTCGATGACCCGACCGGTTTTCAGGTTACGCACCCTGACACGGTTGAAAGCCTGCCCTTTGCCGGGCTTGACGAACTCGTTCTCGACGATGGTGTACGGGTCGCCATCGAGCATTAGCTTGAGACCGCGCTTGAATTCATTGGTGCTGTAAGTGGCCATAACTCATCCTGGAAACAGTTGGATTGCATAAACGCCTATGATACCCCGAACTGCCGATTGGAAAAATGCCCTTGCGAATGCCGTGCGTGATCCGGCAGAACTGCTTGCACTGCTGGAGCTGCCTCTATCCTTGCTACCTGCCGCCCGTGAAGCGGCTGCCGACTTCCCTTTGCGGGTCCCGCGAGGCTATCTCTCACGCATAAAAAAGAACGATCTGACGGACCCGCTGCTGCGCCAGGTGCTGCCTCTGGCTGAAGAGCTGCAAATGGTAGAGGGTTTTGGCCATGATCCGGTCGGCGACCTGCAAGCAACGGCGGCTCCAGGCGTTCTGCACAAGTACCACGGACGCGTTTTGCTCACCGCCACCGGCGCCTGCGCCATCCATTGCCGCTATTGCTTCCGTCGCCACTTTCCCTATGGAGAGGAAAATCCCAGTCGTAACAAGTGGCGGGCAAGCGTCGACTACCTGTTGGACCACCCGGAGGTAGACGAACTGATCCTCAGCGGTGGCGACCCGCTGATGCTCGACACCCCGCAGTTGGAGAACCTTACGGAACGGCTCACCACTGTGCCTCACCTCAAGCGTCTGCGACTGCACACACGTCTGCCGGTGGTCCTTCCCGAACGTATCGATGGCCCGCTACTGGACTGGTTACATGCGTTGCCCTGGCAAACAGTGATTGTGATCCATGCAAACCATGCCAACGAGTTCGATGCGCCGGTCGCCACCGCGTTGTCACGCCTGCAGCGTACCGGCCTGGTGCTGCTAAACCAGAGCGTGTTGCTGCGTGGCGTCAACGACGATGAGGAGAGTCTCACTCGTCTCAGCGAAACTCTCTTCCATCACGGGGTCATCCCCTATTACCTGCATCTGCTCGACCGCGTCGCCGGAGCCGCCCACTTTGATGTCGAGGAACAGCACGCCAGGAAGTTGTTGCAAGGCCTTCGCGCTCACCTACCCGGTTATCTCATCCCACGCCTGGTACGGGAGATCGAAGGACAACCCAATAAACAGCCACTCCCGGAATAATGGCTGACGCGCCACATGCACACACCAGGCAAGGTGAAGGGTTAGTGCAGTGCCGGCGGCAATTGCCTGACCACCGATGTTACCTCTGCGTTGCAGTTCCAACACTGTAGAAGGGCAATATCGTCCTCCTGAGTACGAGGGCAACAGCGAAGACAGGCATACTGGCGCCCACCCCCCAAAAACGCCTAAAATACACTCCCCTGACACAATTCAATGTCCCAACAACACCGGACGAGAAAAGGTTTAACGTGCAAGCAGAAGAAACCCTCCGCCTTTTGGTACTTGATGATTCGTCCAACGATGCCGAGACCATTTCCAATATGCTGCGCAATGCCGGCCATGCGGTGCGTACCGATCGCATCGAGGACGACGAGGACCTCCGCAAAGCCCTTAATAGCCATGAATGCGACATGATTCTGGCAAAACCGCAAATTCCTTACTTTAGCGCCCTGGATGCCCTGGGCGTCATCCAGCAACTGGGAAAAGAGACCCCCTTACTTATCATCGCCGACGGCACCGATGAGGAGACCATCAACACCCTGCTGCAAGCCGGGGCCCGGGACATCATTGAAGTCGGCAAACCTCAGCGCCTAACCACAGCGCTATTGCGCGAAGCAATGTGTGTCAGAAATCTCCGCCAGCTGCGCCAGTGCCGAATCGCCCTCGAAGAGGCGAATATCCGCGCCCAGAACCTGGTTGACAGCTCTCGGGACGCCATCACCTATATTCATGACGGCATGCATATTTTCGCCAACGACTCCTACCTGGAGATATTCGGTTATTCAGACATGGAAGAGATCGAGGGCATGCCGATCATGAACATGGTCAAAGCGGATGAGCATGCCGTCTTCAAGCAGTTCCTTCGCGACTATAGCGCCGGCAAAAGCAGTGACAGCACCCTTGATGTCACCGCACTACGCCAGGACGGTAGTGAATTCAAGCTAACCATGGAGTTCACCCCAGCCTCCTTCGAAGGCGAGCCCTGTACCCAGATCATCATTCGCGCCCAGGCCAGCAGTGAGGAACTGGAGCGTAAACTCGACGACATGAGCAAACTCGATCTACTCACAGGGGTGTATAACCGCCAGTTCTTTCTTGAAGAACTGGCGGCTGTGGCCGGGAAAAACGGCAAAGAGGGCGCGGTACTCTACCTCAAACCGGAGAACTACACGCAGCTGCGCGAAGAGCTTGGGATTAGTCACAGCGATCAGGTCCTGGCAGAGGTCGCCAAAGTAATTCAGCAGCAATTGGGCAAAAGCAACAGTATTTGTGCTCGCTTTGAAGGCGAATATTTTACCGTGCTCTTACATAGCATTTCAGGCAACAGAGCACAGGCCTTCTCCGAGGCGTTGCGCAAAAAGATTGAAGGCTCCATTTTTGACCTCAAGGGAGCAACGGCCACCACCACGTGCAGTATCGGCATCGGGCTGTATAACGAAGCGATCGATAACCCGCAAGAGGTCATCAGCCGCGCCGAGAAAGCCCTGAAAGAGGCCGTTGCCCAGGGAGGCAATGCGGTCAGGATATACCTCCCCGGGAAGGAGGAAATGGCCGAACAGGAGCGTATTGCCATCATGGTCAAGCAGATCAAGCATGCGCTACGCGGAAACAGGATGAACCTGCTATTCCAGCCCATCGTCAATATTAAAGGTGAGTTACAGGAAAATTATGATGTCTTCCTGCGGATGCTGGATGAAAAGGGCAACACCCTCCTACCCAAGGACTTTCTGCCGGCAGCGGAAAAAGGTGGACTAATGGCCGCTATTGACCGCTGGGTACTGGCCCACGGTATAAAGGCAGTCACCCAGCAGCGCAACAGCGGCAAACCAACGGTCCTGTTCGTCAAGCTCTCCGGCGCCTCGCTTAAAGACGAGAAACTGCTTCCATGGCTACGAGACATCCTCAAAGCCGCAAATGCCGTCCCCAACTCCCTGGTTATCGAAGTCAGCGAGACAGTTGCCAGCAGTAATCTCAAAGCATTGAAGATTCTCATTGACGGCCTCAAGCAGCTACATGTGCGTCTGGCCCTGGAGCACTTCGGCAATGCCGTCAACTTCACCAACCTGCTCAAGCACTGCGATGCACAATTCCTCAAGCTCGATGCTTCCATCATCGGCACGCTCAGCAGTTCAAAAGAATCGCAGGAGAAGGTCAATGAAATTTGCGAACTGGCCGCGATGAATAACAAACAAGTCGTGGCCAATGCCGTAGAAGATCCCCATACCCTGGCAATGATCTATGCAACCGGGATAGATTACATTCAGGGCAACTTCCTGCAGGAGCCCACTCCCACCATGAACTATGATTTCAGCTCAATTTAAAAAGAGTCGCAAAAGGCCGCTCGATGAGCAGCCTTCTTCCGGGGGAAGCTCTAGCTGTTACTGATTCTGGAGCGCGACGATTCGCTCTTCAAGTGGCGGATGGCTCATGAAAAGCCGCGACAGACTACGCCCATCGGCAATGCCAAAAGCCGCCATCTCGTTGGGCAGTTGCGAGGGCACATGAGCCTGCTGCAGTCGCTGCAGTGCGGCTACCATCTTCCCACGCCCGGCCAGCGCGGCACCGCCACTATCAGCACGGAATTCACGCTGACGTGAGAACCACATGACAATGATGCTGGCCAGCACACCCAATACCAGTTCAGCGACGATAGAGGCAATCCAGTATCCTATCCCCGGACCGGCGTGTTCGCTGTCACGACGCAGGAAGGAGTCCACGGCATAGCCAATGACACGCGAGAGGAAGATGACGAAAGTATTCACCACCCCCTGAATCAGGGTCAACGTAACCATGTCACCATTAGCCACATGACTGACCTCGTGTGCCAATACCGCTTCAACCTCATCGCGCCCCATGCCATTTAACAGGCCGGTGCTGACGGCAACCAGAGCATTGTTCCTGCTCATTCCAGTGGCAAACGCATTCATGTCCGGAGCACTATAGACGGCAACCTCGGGCATACCGATCCCGGCCATCTGCGCCTGACGGCGCACAGTATTCACCAGCCACAGTTCCACATCGTTGCGAGGCTGGGTAATGACCTGTGCCCCTGTCGACCTTTTCGCTATCCATTTGGAGATGGCCAGGGAGATGAAGGCCCCCCCAAAACCGATGAGCGCGGCAAACCCAAGCAACAGTGTCAGATCCAATCCATTAGCGGTGAGAAATCGATCGACACCGAGGATTCGGGCACTAATACTTAATACGATGAGAATGGCAAAGTTCGTGGCTAAAAACAGTACAATGCGTTTCATTGTTTTTCCAGAGCTCCTGATCAAGGAATGTTGCCTACCCTGCAAACGACAAATTTCCCGGTACTCTAATAATGGTGGTGTAAAGGAGCAGCTTCAAGGCGCTTCTAGATAAAATCATCTTTGGTGAATAGCATTTAAAACCATTAAGTATCAGTACGATAAATCAAATTCGCAGCACGACATCACAACAGTGAACCTGGTATCTGTTTTATGGCTTCAGGCGAAAATTACCGATAATTTCCCACTCATTTAGCAGGTGTTTTTTGAACTGGTGGTAACATGCTATTATCCAAGGTATTTCGCAACACTGTTATATGCAAATCAATCTGGATAGCGTGTGAACAGGAAAGCACATCCGCCCATCATAGTGACAAATCTCCGGCGCCTGCTGAAGAGGCTGAAAGGCGGTCTTGTAGCAGCACGGAGAGCCTTGCCTAAGAGGACGAATACCTCAAACCGGGTAATGAATGAGCTGATTCGGGAACGACACTTGCCTGAGCGGATCCCGATCGCCATCAAACTCGCCCTCACCTTTACCGTACTTATCGGTGCGGGCATGGTGACCCTTGGGCTATTGGTCGGCAGCAACCAGACAACACTGCTGGGAGAACAAATAGACAAATTCGGCAGCACGCTGGTAATGCAGATGGTGGAAACGGCACGGGAACCCCTGCTGGCCAACGACCACCTAAACCTTGAACGTATTACCACCAGCATGCACCAGGATAGTACAATTCAGGGGGCGGCAATCTATAGCGATGAGCGCCGTCTGGTCGCCAAAACCGGTTCTGTACCTCAACTGACTGAACAGGCCCAGTTTACCGACCATCGCTCAATCCTGAGGTGGGGCACTACCGAGGATGAAGCGCTGATTTCCTATATTAGCCCCATTCTGTTCCGTGACATCATCGTCGGTTATGCCTTGCTCACCTTTGACCATTCAGTAATGAATCAGGCCAAGGAAGATATGATCACCATGGTGGTCAGCACCATCCTTCTGATGTTACTTGCCGTCACGGCCGCCTCACTCTATCTGGGAAAGCGCCTGACCCGCCCCATCGACCAGATGATACTGGCCAGTCGCGCTTTCTCGGAAGGCAAGTTTGACTATCGCATTACCGAACAGCGCGACGATGAGCTTGGGGTACTGATCCAATCCCTCAACCTCATGGGTGAAGGACTGTTACGCAAAGAACAAGTGGAAAAAATCTTCTCCCGCTATGTATCCCCCCAGGTGGCCAAGCAGGCCATTGCCGATCTCGAGTCGGTTGAGGAACTTCAGCTTGGCGGGCGCCATGTCGAGGCCAGTGTCCTGTTTGCCGACATCGTTGGTTTTACCAGCCTGTCTGAAAGCATGAGCCCGGATAAGATCAGTGCTCTACTCAATCTGTACTTCAGCCACATCGCCAAAGCCGTGCACTTCTGCGGTGGCCATATCGACAAATACATGGGCGACTGCGCGATGATCGTCTTCGGCGTACCGGAGGAGTTTGAGGACCACAGCTTCAAGGCGATGGCCTGTTCCTGGATGCTTCTCGAACTGATTCAAGAAATGAATTTGCGTCGCCAGAAACGCCAACAGGTCGTACTGGAATTCCGTATCGGCGTGAACAGCGGCATGATGCTTGCGGGCAACATGGGCTCAACCGAGCGCATGGAATACACCGTCGTCGGTGATTCGGTCAATCTGGCCTCACGACTCTCCCATGCGGGAAAACCCGGCGAAGCTATTATCACAGAGCAAATGCTCCGCGGGAAAAAAATGGAAACGCGGGTCGCTACCGCAACCCATGGTAAAATCCAGCTCCGCGGCAAAAAAGATCCGGTATCCATCTATCAAATTATCGATATCCTTGACCCCCTCCGCAACGCAATGCGCGAGGAGATCATCCGTATTATCGAAAGCTCCGAATCAGAGGCCGCATGATCCCACCCCGCTACTTGTTGCTGACAGCCATGCTTGCAATGCAAGCCGGTTGCGCCATTCTTACCACCTACAACTCGATGGAATCACAGGTCGTAGAGTGGATCGACTCAAAGCAATATGGACGGGCACTAGAGGCACTGAGCAGCGTCAACCCAACAGATCCGAACTACCCTCAGGCCGCCGAAAAACGTAAAGAAGTCGAAGCCCTTGCCGCCCGTTATGAGCAAGAAGTCCGCCGTCAGACACGAGCCGATCTCAATAATGGAAAATGGGCAGAGGCCCTTGATACTTTTGACATTGCCCTGGCTCGGTTACCCAAGAGTGCGGTACTCAAAGATGGTCTGGCGCAGCTCCATCGGGAACAGACGGAGGAGTTGGATCGACTTGAGTTGAAACGCCTGCTCGACCATGGTGCATGGCTGCAGCAGACACTGCCGACCTATCAGCAGATCGCCCGTATCGATCCACGTAACAGTAATGCCTCTCAGCGACTTGAAAACATCCAGAGGGAAGCAGGAAAGATTGCCAATGAACTGGCGCTCTATGGTAACAAGGCTCTGGCTAATGACAGGGTCGAAATCGCGGACCGTACCCTCAGTCTTGCCGCAACGCTCAGCAATACCCCGGCCATCGCAGAGAGCCTGAAGAAACTACGTCAACAACAGGCCCAGGAGAAGGCCATTGCCAACAAACAAAGGGCAACGAAACGTGCTCGATTAAAGGCTGCCCAGCGAAATAAAGCCGAACTGGTCGATAAGTACCTCAAAAAATACAATGAGGCCTTTGCCAAAAAGGACTTCATCAGCGCCCGCGAACACCTTAATGCGCTTCAAAAGACCGATTCAGGAAATCCGAAATGGAAGACGCTGAACAAGAGCCTGGATAAAGCGACAGCGCGGGAGGTTGAGCGTCTGTTCGACAACGGCGTCTCAACCTACAGCCGCGGCAATTATGAACAAGCCGCGACACTCTGGCGCAAAGTCCTGGAACTGGATCCGGAACACAAACAGGCGAGAGAAAGCCTGGATCGAGCTCAACGGGTACTGGAAAAACTGGAAGAGCTCAAGGACAAGAGGACCGGAAGCGAATAAGAAAAGGTCCCCAGTCCTCCTCGGTGTCCTGATCCTGTCTTCAGCTTCCTTTCTGTTCCACCGTCATGTTCTCAACTCGCTGGAAGCCGCGTGGCAGTTTGTTACCACGCCTGCCACGCTCCCCTTCATAATGAATCAGATCCGCGGCTTTGAGCGTGATATGGCGTTTCCCTGCATACAAAGTTAGACCGGAATCAGCAGCCAACAGCGCCACAGCGACGACATATTCCTCGCGAGTGGTGACCTTGCCGGCGGGCACTCCAATGATTTTATTCCCTTTGCCCTTGGGCAACTGCGGGAGATCATTGAGTGGGAATACCAGCAAACGACCCTCGTTAGTCACTGCGGCTAGTCGCTGCGAGTCATAATCGTCAACTGACTGAGGTCGCAGGACTTTCGCACCAGCAGGCAGCTTCAGCACAGCCTTGCCCGCCTTGTTACGTCCCTGAAGATCACCCAGTTTGGCAACAAAGCCATAGCCGGCATCACTGGCAAGCAGGTAGAGATCGCTTTCAGCTCCCATCAGCACTACCTCAAAGGTCGCCCCGGCGACAGGGTTGACGCGACCGCTTAGTGGTTCTCCCTGCCCCCTGGCCGAGGGCAGGGTATGACTCGGTACCGAGTAACTACGGCCGGTGGAGTCAAGGAAAGTGGCCAGCTGATTGCTCTTGCCCGCAACGCTCGCTTTGTAGCTGTCGCCGGCTTTGTAGCTCAATGCGGTGGGATCAACATCATGGCCCTTGGCGCTTCGCACCCAGCCCTTTTCGGAAAGCACCACAGTGATCGGCTCAGCACTGATAAGCGCTGTCTCATCCATCGCCTGGGCTGCTTCGCGCTCAATCAGTGGCGACCGGCGCTCATCGCCATATTCCTCCGCATCTTTGATCAACTCATTTTTGACCAGCGTTTTGAGACGTCGTTCGGAGCCGAGGATCTTCTCAATCTCCGCCTTCTCCTTGGCCAGCTCCTCCTGCTCGCCGCGGATCTTCATCTCTTCCAAGCGCGCCAATTGACGCAATTTGGTGTCGAGAATGAAATCAGCCTGGACATCACTGAGCCCGAAACGCTTTATTAGCACTGGTTTCGGTTCGTCTTCGGTGCGGACGATATGGATTACCTCGTCGATATTGAGAAAGGCGATCAGGAGTCCTTCCAGCAAATGCAGCCGCCGGTCCACCTTCTCCAGTCGATGCTCAAGACGGCGACGAACTGTCTGCAGACGAAACTGCAGCCACTCCTCAAGCATAATCTTAAGATTTTTGACCTGTGGGCGGCCACTGAGGCCAATCACGTTCATGTTAACGCGATAGCTGCGCTCCAGGTCCGTCGTGGCGAACAGGTGAGTCATCAGCTGCTCGACATCGATACGATTGGAACGAGGGATAATCACCAGGCGGGTTGGGTTCTCATGGTCAGATTCATCGCGCAGGTCCTCCACCATCGGAAGCTTCTTCGCCTGCATCTGAGCGGCGATTTGCTCAAGAACTTTGGCGCCGGACACCTGATAAGGCAGTGCGGTGATGACAATGTCGCCCTCCTCCCGTTCCCACTTGGCGCGCATGCGAACGCTGCCGCCGCCGGTCTCATAAATCTTCAGCAGATCGCGACGTGGCGTGATGATTTCCGCCTCGGTCGGATAGTCCGGCCCTTTTACGTGCTCGCACAGTTCCTCGATTGTGGTCTTAGGTGCATCGAGCAAGCGAATGCAGGCAGCGGCCACCTCTCGCAGATTGTGGGGTGGGATATCCGTGGCCATACCCACAGCGATACCGGTGGTGCCGTTGAGCAGCACATGCGGCACCCGTGCCGGCAGCACCGATGGCTCCTCAAGAGTGCCATCGAAGTTTGGGATCCAGTCGACGGTACCCTGCGACGCTTCGGCCAGCAACAACTCAGAGAAGCGCGCGAGACGCGCCTCGGTGTATCGCATTGCCGCGAAGGATTTGGGATCATCCTGCGCACCCCAGTTACCCTGACCATCAACAAGCGGATAGCGATAGGAAAAGGGCTGTGCCATCAGCACCATGGCCTCATAACAGGCTGAGTCGCCATGGGGGTGGTACTTACCCAGCACATCACCAACGGTACGTGCCGATTTTTTATGTTTGGAGTCTGCCTTAAGTCCCAGTTCGGACATCGCGTAGATGATGCGTCGCTGCACCGGCTTCAGGCCGTCACCGATGTTGGGCAGTGCACGGTCCATGATCACGTACATCGAATAATCGAGGTACGCCTTTTCGGTAAAGTCTTTCAGGGGCTGCTGTTCGATGCCCTCGTAGTTGATCTCGGTCGTTTCGCTCATACGTTCCGTTCTTTATCCGTTTTGTTTTTCGCTCATCTGCAGCATTAATTCAGCAATGCCATCAGCAGCCCCGAGATAGGGGGCAATACGAATATTGATTTGCGGGTATTGCCGTTGCTTCGGCGCCACCTCTTGGGGGATATCTGTGGCCACGTGGCGGCCGGCTGAAAGAAAATACGGCATCACCACAACCTCTATCGCGCCGGCCCTGACGCACTCCTCGATCCCGTCCGGAATGGAGGGCTCGGCCAGCTCAAGGAAGGCTGCCTTGACCAGTTGATATCGATCGGCACCCTGTTTGGCGATGAGCTCACTGAGCCCTCTTACCTCCTCATTTGAAGCCTCGCGACGGCTTCCGTGGGCCACCACCAGCAATGCCTTCATATTGCTTGTCATAAAACACTCCAATGCAAAGGGCTTAAAGAGGCAAAAGAACTTGAGAAACGATACAGAGATTTCGTTAGCATCCGATCTCCGGCAAACTTGCCAAGCACTATCGAAGATGACATTCCAAAAGCGCCGATGACTTCAATTACGCCCACAGCGTTTCTGCTGTCCTTAGTGTTACTGCTTTGAGGTGTACCATCAAACCTCGGCGATATTTCCTTTGCTCTCCAGCCAGGAGCGGCGCTCGGAGGAGCGTTTTTTGGCCAGCAACATGTCCATCAATTGGTTGGTCTCATCGCCCGCTTCGATGGTGAGCTGAACCAGGCGTCGGGTATCAGGCGCCAGTGTGGTTTCGCGCAGCTGTTTGGGATTCATCTCGCCGAGGCCCTTGAAGCGGGTGACTGAGACTTTACCCTTTTTCTTTTCGGCAGTAATACGATCCAGCACGCCCTTGCGCTCGCTATCGTCCAGGGCATAAAAAGTCTCCTTGCCCACATCGATGCGATAGAGGGGAGGCATCGCTATGTAAACATGGCCGGCCGCCACCAGCGGGCGAAAATGGCGCACAAACAGAGCACACAACAGGGTGGCGATATGGGCACCGTCCGAGTCGGCGTCAGCCAGTACGCAGACCTTGCCGTAACGCAGTCCGTCGATCTTGTCGGAACCGGGATCGACACCGATTGCTACTGCAATATCATGCACTTCCTGGGAACCGAGCACCTCGGCCGGGTCAACCTCCCAGGTGTTCAGGATCTTGCCGCGTAGCGGCATGATTGCCTGAAACTCCTTGTCACGGGCCTGCTTGGCCGAACCTCCCGCCGAGTCCCCTTCCACCAGAAACAACTCGCTACGGGATGGGTCTGAGGTAGAGCAATCGGCCAGCTTACCGGGCAATGCCGGTCCCTGAGTGATCTTCTTGCGCGCAACCTTCTTGCCGGCACGCAGACGGCTCTGGGCGCTGGAGATAGCCAACTCGGCTAACTGCTCGCCGAGATCAACATGCTGATTGAGCCACAGGGAAAAGGCGTCCTTGACGACGCCGGAGACGAAGGCAGCGCATTCACGCGAGGAGAGGCGCTCCTTGGTCTGGCCCGAGAACTGGGGATCCTCCAGCTTAACGGACAGGATATAGCTCACCTTGTCCCAGACATCCTCCGGGGCCAGCTTGACCCCGCGCGGCAGTAGGTTGCGGAATTCGCAGAACTCACGCATCGCTTCCGTCAGTCCTGTGCGCAAACCGTTGACATGGGTCCCGCCTTGGGCGGTGGGGACCAGGTTGACATAGCTCTCAGCGACGGTCTCCCCTCCTTCCGGCAGCCACACCACCGCCCAGTCAACCGCCTCTGAGGTGCCGGCCATGCTCCCGAGAAACGGGTCCTGCGGCAGGCGTTCCGCCTGCTGCAGCTCATCGAGCAGGTAGTCATTGAGGCCTTCCTCATAGTACCACTCATACTGCTCACCCGAGGTCTCGTCGTTGAAACGAATCCGCAGTCCCGGGCAGAGCACCGCCTTGGCGCGCAGGACATGTTTAAGCCTTGGGACGGAAAATTTAGAGGAATCGAAAAAATGCGGATCAGGCCGAAAACGCACCGTTGTTCCGGTGTTACGTTTGCCCACCTCGCCAACAATCTTCAGATCGGAGACCTTCTGGCCGTCACTGAAGGCAATGTGGTACTCCTTGCCATCGCGCCGCACCCACACATCCAGCTGACTCGAAAGTGCATTGACCACCGATACCCCGACACCGTGCAAGCCGCCGGAAAACTGATAGTTTTTGTTGGAGAACTTACCGCCGGCATGAAGCTTGGTCAGGATCACCTCCACCCCGGGGATTCCCTCGCGCGGATGGATGTCGACAGGCATACCGCGCCCATCGTCCTTTACCTCGAGCGACTGGTCGCGAAACAGGGTCACCTCGATGATACTTGCATGTCCCGCGACTGCCTCGTCCACCGAGTTATCGATAACTTCCTGGGCAAGGTGATTGGGGCGCTCGGTCTGGGTGTACATCCCCGGGCGCTTGCGCACCGGTTCCAGTCCAGAGAGGACCTCAATGGCTTCAGCGGTATAGTTCGATGACATAGGGCTTTGATTTAATTGAATGTTTTTAGTTCTGAATCGACTGACTTGGGATTGTATCGTAAAACCGCCTCGGGGAGATAGATGGTAGTCACATCGACCTGATCTCTCAACACTGGCAGTTCAGAGACAAAAAAGGTGAACGGCTTGCACCGTTCACCTTTTCTCTTAAGCAACGAACACGGGTTTGCTTATCCGAGCTCGACACCTAGGCGATGGGCCACCTCTTCATAGGCCTCAACCACCCCGCCAAGACCCTGGCGGAAACGATCCTTGTCCAGCTTGTTGCGCGTCTCCTTATCCCACAGCCTGCAACCATCGGGGGTGAATTCATCCCCCAACACAACACGCCCGTCATAGCGACCGAACTCAAGTTTGTAATCGACCAGCAGCATGCCGGCATCAAGGAACAACTGCTTGAGAACCGCGTTGACCTTGAAGGTCAATTCCTTCATTTTCGCTACCTCCTCATCAGAAGCCCAACCGAAGGTCCGGATGTGGTAGTCATTGACCATGGGGTCATGCAGCTCATCGTTCTTAAGAAAGAATTCGAAGGTCGGGGGATTGAGGTCCATGCCGTCCTGCACGCCGAGTCGACGGACGATGGAGCCGGTAGCGATGTTACGGACGACACACTCAATGGGGATCATATCGAGGTTCTTTACCAGCGACTCATCATCAGAGAGCAGCTCAATCATATGAGTTTCGACGCCTGCCTCTTCGAGCTTACCCATAATGAAAGCGTTGAACTTGTTGTTGACCAAGCCCTTACGATCGAGCTGTTCTACCTTTTCGCCGTCAAAAGCGGAGGTATCATTGCGAAAATGCAGGATCAACTTATCCTCTTCATCGGTGGTGTAGACCGATTTCGCCTTACCGGCATAGAGTTCAGCCTTCTTTTCCATTGTCTGCTCCTCGGAAACGTTCAAAATTAAGATAATTTTATCGGATATCGCGCCAATCCAGACCACCATCCTGATTGGCCAAAGTGATCCACTCCCGCTCGCACGCCAGCGCTTCACTCAGCGCTTCGACTGCAAGCTCAGGCTTGTTGTTCTTTTCACTCAAATGAGCCGCGACCAGATGTTGCAGCGAACGGTTGCCGATACGCCGCAGGATCTCAGCAGCCTGGTCATTGCTCAGGTGCCCCAGGCCACCACCAACCCTGGCCTGGAGGGACGGTGGATAAGGACCCGTTGCCAGCATATCCCGATCATGGTTACTCTCGAGAATCAGCGCATGGCAGCCATCGAGTTGCCGTTCAATATGTGGTGTACTGCAACCGGTGTCAGTCAATACACCGAGTCGCTTGTCCCCATTGCTGAATACAAACTGGCACGGTTCCCGGGCATCGTGGGGTACAGGGAAAGGATGCAGGTTCAGACCATCGATAGCAAAATCGCTGTGACTGTTCAGCAGCATACGTTGCGGTAACTCCCCCAAGCGCTTTTTACCCGCAGCGGCCGTGCCTGCTGTGAGCCAAACAGGTAGACGATACTTGCGCGCCAGTGCACCGACCCCGGCAAGATGATCATGGTGCTCATGCGTCACCAGAATCGCACTGAGCCGCTCCGGTGTGGTACCCAACCGCGCCATCCGCCGCTCCGTCTCACGCACCGAAAAACCACAATCGACCAGGAGGCAGGTGCCCCCCTCTTCAATCAGGGTGGCGTTACCACGACTACCACTCCCTAACAGGGCAAAACGCATAGCACCCGGTCCGACTTGTTACTTCAACGCCTCCTGCAGGCGCTGAAGAATCACTTTGGCAGCGGGGCTGTGATCGGGATTACCGGCCGAGTCGCGCACGATAATGCTTGTCGTCTGCTCATCACCGCGCAGAAGGATTTGGCGCTTCAGCATCTCCTCATGCTCCTTTTCTCCGGAGGCGAACAAACCGCCAATCAAACCTTTGTCCTGCCCGGCCTGCTCCTTGAGCATATCGATCTTACTGACATAATAAATACCCTCAGAGTGGTTTCGATCATCAACCACCAGGCCAAGGCGATCGAGGGCAATTCCGGTCCGGCGCCAAGTGCGAGAGAAACCTTCGCTCACCATCAGCATCTCGCCCTCCAGACGAGCACGAGGGGCTGTGGCCTGTGGCGTAGCCATGACCTCCCTGGCGGTCTTTTCATCGCCGCCCAGGAACAACACCAAACGATTCATCACCTCATTGGCCAATTCCGGATCGGAGGGACGTACCACCCAGGCGGTCTCAACCGTTATATCTGACTCGCGGGCGATAATCTCCTTGAGCCCATAATGGGTCAGGAACAGCTCGACCTTACCATCTTGGCGCGGCTCCAGACGCAGTCGGTACTTATCCCGTGTATCGGCGGAATAGGCGTTTTTAAATACCTTCTTCACCATATCGGCAATAAAACCACCGGGAGCATCAGCGCGGTTTTCCGCCCATGCGGTCTCCATGATTCCAACGGCGGGATCATCAAGAGCCAACTCCAGGCCCAGGGTAGGCCAGAAATCTTTCAGTTTCGGCCAAAGTCGCTCGGCAGGGGCGTCGATCAGCAGCCAGCGTTCAGCGCCATCATGCTGCACGCGGATACCGGCGGGCATCGGCAGCACCTGCGGCCAGGTACCCCCGGCAACGCTTTCCCCCGCACCGGTGTCAGATCCCGGCTGAGGGATCTCCTCCATACCGGTGTTGGCCGGGGCGGTAAGGTCTGGTGGCACATCAAGACCAGGCAGCGGTTTAACGTCCTTGTAATCGAGTCGGGTATTACCGGCCCCACCACTACAGGCCGCCAACGTCAGGCACAAGGCGACCAGCGTGGCCGCATGCTTGGTTTTCTTCAACAATGGTTCAACCTCTTACAGCACACCGGCTTGTTTCATCGCCTGGCGTACCGTTTCATGATATTGCTCGGAAAGCACGGTAAGGGGCAATCGAATCCCCGCAGGGATCAATCCCATTTCATGCAGTGCCCATTTGACGGGGATCGGATTAGCCTCGACAAACAGGTTTTTGTGTAATGGGATCAACTTTTTGTTGATCGCTTCAGCTTGCTCAAAATCACCACGTAGGGCAGTGGCACACATCTCCTGCATAGCGCGCGGCGCGACGTTGGCCGTCACCGAGATACCGCCCTTGCCGCCCAGGCGAATGAGTTCAAGGGTAGTGGCATCATCACCGCTATAGATATCGATGCGATCCCCGCATCGTTCAATCAGATCCTTTCCACGCACCATGTCCCCGGTGGCATCCTTTATGCCAACGATGTTCGCAATGCCGGCAAGGCGCTCGACCGTATCGTTACTCATATCGCATGCTGTCCGGCCAGGCACATTATACAGGATCTGCGGGACAGGCACCGCCTCGGCAACGGCCTTGAAATGGCGATACAGCCCTTCCTGGGTCGGTTTGATGTAATACGGTGTCACCAGAAGACAGGCATCGGCGCCGGCCTGCATCGCGCAACGAGTCAGATCAATCGCCTCACGGGTAGAATTGGCTCCCGTGCCGGCAATGACCGGAAGACGGCCCTTGACCATCGCCACCACCTGGCGGATGACCTTACAGTGCTCATCCTCATCCAGGGTAGAAGCCTCACCGGTAGTTCCGACCACAACAAGGGCATCGGTACCATTCTCGACATGGAATTCCACCAGCTGGGCGAGGCACTTTTCATCAACCGTGCCATCCTCCTGCATGGGGGTCACCAAAGCCACCATACTGCCGTGAAACATACCGCTCTCCAGAAAGGGGAAAATAAGCGTGCATGGTACTTGCGCTCCCCCTTTCTGACAAGGGATATGGCCTTGAGAAGGCAGAGATAGGGATTGGAGATTCAAAGAGGGAGAGGGCAAGGCCCGTCTCACTGCCTGCCATATCCGTTGTCGGTTAGTACCGATAATCCCGAACCTCCCCCTTCCAGGCAGATGCGCAAGGAAAAAATGGTGGTAGACTAACCTCGAATCACGCCACATCGGCGGGACCCCAACTGTTTACAGCCTCCAGGCAGGAGAACACACAAGCCATGACCACTACCGCCAAGCAATATCTGGTCATCTCGGCGCTGGGCCACGACCGTCCCGGCATTGTCAGGAACCTTACCCGACCAATCACCGATGCCGGCGCCAATGTCCTCGACAGCCGCATGACCATACTCGGCGGCGAATTTGCCATTCTGATGATGATTGAGGGCAGTTGGGATACCATCGCAAAGCTGGAAAGCCAATTGCCGGGTATTCAGCAAAAACTCGACCTGACAATCACCACGAGACGAACCGAGAGCCAGCGCCAGGGCGATTCCACCCTCTCCTATTCGGTCAATGTCGTTTCGCTGGATCACCCGGGTATTGTCAGCCACCTTGCAGAATTCTTTTCCAATCACAATATCAATATCCAGGACCTCTATACCGATAGTTACCGCGCGGCACACACCGGCACACCGATGTTCACCGCCAATCTGACGGTCAACATCCCAGCCAACATGTCGATCGCAAGACTACGCGAAGAGTTCCTCGATTTTTGCGACAACCTCAACCTGGACGGCATTCTCGAGCCAAGCAAAGGCTGATTTGATGTTCCGCCATCCAGGGAAAGTAAATGCCGGTGCAATAAAATTCGGGCCGAAAGAGCAAGGACAGAGTCACTTTGGGGGAGCACATAGCGTTCCTGTAGGTTCTGTGAGTAACCATAAGAATGGGCTTAAATTCCCGCCATATAGCGCCCTTTATCGTAGAATAGAGAAGCCACAGTCAGCGTCTGGCGACAATAATGACAAACAATCCTATAGTACACAGTGTGAGGTTATTAGCGGGTACCTTACGCATCAACAACACGAGCATAACAGGGAGTCAATATGAGCAATGTGAGCCTGGGCGAGAAAGTGCCCGATTTCAGTTTACCGGCTACCGGTGATCAATCTATCAGCCTGAAACAGTTTAAAGGCAAAAATGTGGTGATCTATTTCTACCCTAAGGACAGCACACCCGGCTGCACCAGTGAAGGCCAGGATTTTCGCGACAACTACGCGAGCTTTCAGCAACTCAACACGGAAATCCTCGGTATCTCCCGAGACAGCATCAAATCGCACGAAAACTTCAAGGCCAAACAGGCTTTTCCTTTCGAACTGCTTTCAGACGAGGATGAGAGCGTCTGCCAATTGTTCGACGTCATCAAGGAGAAGAACATGTACGGAAAAAAAGTGATGGGGATCGAGCGCAGTACTTTTCTTATCAATGCCAAGGGTTTATTGCATAAGGAGTGGCGAAAGGTAAAGGTCAACGGGCATGTTGATGAAGTACTTGAGGCGGTAAAGACGCTGGCGTAACACCACACAGACAAATGGCATTACAGACCAGGGAACCAATGAATGAACAGCACCAGTGACAAACGTCTCTTCGTCCTCGATACCAACGTACTGATGCACGATCCGACTGCCCTGTTTCGCTTTCAGGAGCATGATATCTACCTGCCGATGGTGGTGCTCGAAGAGCTGGACAATAACAAAAAAGGTCATTCAGAGGTCGCACGTAACGCACGCCAGGCAAGTCGATTCATGGACGAGCTGATGCTCAACATCAGCACCGAAAGTATCTCCCACGGCATCCCCCTTAATCAGGGCGGCCTGACCGGCAACAGCAGCAAAACTTTGAGTGGCAGCCTTTTTTTCCAGACCGAGATCATGGAAGCGCAGCTTCCCTCCACCCTGCCCGGCAGTAAGTCCGACAATACGATACTCGGCACGGCACTGGCGCTTAAGCAAGCTCAGCCTGAGCGTAGCGTCACCCTGGTGTCAAAAGACACCAACATGCGCATCAAGGCGGCGATCCTAGGCATCCACTCCGAGGATTACCGAAACGATCAGGTGCTGGAGGATGTGGAGCTACTCTATCGCGGCATGAGCGAGCTATCCGCCGACTTCTGGGAGAAACACAGTAAAGAGATGGATTCATGGCAAGAGGCCGGTCGTACCTTCTACCGACTCAGCGGACCGGAAATTAATGAATGGTATCCCAACCAGTTCATTCACCTTCCCGATGAGGATGGTTTCCAGGCTGTGGTACGGGAGAAGCAGGGAGATGAGGCGATCATCGAGACGACACGCGACTTTGTCAGCCAGAGCCACAATGTCTGGGGCATCATGGCACGCAATCGCGAGCAGAATTTCGCCCTTAACCTATTGATGGATCCGGAGGTCGATTTCGTCACCCTCGTCGGCCAGGCGGGCACTGGCAAGACTCTGCTGACCCTGGCCGCTGGTCTGTCCCAGACACTTGAAGACCAGCGCTACGCCGAGATAATCATGACCCGCGTCACCGTTCCGGTTGGTGAAGACATCGGTTTTCTACCCGGCACCGAAGAGGAGAAAATGACCCCCTGGATGGGTGCGCTAATGGACAACCTTGAGGTACTCACACAGTCCGAGCACAACAGCGACTGGGAACGCGCCGCCACTCAGGACCTGCTCAGCAAGCGCATCAAGATCCGCTCGCTCAACTTTATGCGTGGTCGCACCTTCCTCAACAAGTACATCATTATCGACGAGGCGCAGAACCTGACCTCCAAACAGATGAAGACCCTGATTACACGTGCAGGTCCGGGAACCAAAGTCATCTGCCTGGGCAACATCGCACAGATCGATACCCCCTACCTGACCGAGACAAACTCCGGCCTCACCTATGTGGTAGATAGGTTCAAGGGCTGGAAGCACAGTGGACATATCATGCTCATGCGTGGAGAGCGCTCACGCCTCGCTGATTACGCCTCAGAAGTGCTCTAAATCAACATAGCGTAGCGGGCAACACTCGCAGCGAACTTCGACGGATTATTCAACTTCCACCCGGCCGCTAAGTCAGCGGCCCGTAGCGATTATGAACAAACAAAAACGCATCGAGATCTTCACCCGCCTTAGAGCGGAGAATCCAACGCCAACCACTGAATTGAAGTATTCGACACCATTCGAATTGCTGGTTGCCGTGATCCTCTCCGCACAAGCTACAGACAAGGGCGTCAACAAGGCCACGGAAAAGCTCTTTCCCGTAGCCAAC
>JBFEYJ010000032.1:0-19906 GCA_041562215.1 Thiohalomonadaceae bacterium
CCAACATCGGGCTGGATCCCTGTGCTCAGCAGTCCGGAGCGTTCCATCAACGGTAGCATCAGTGTGACGGCCCATACCGTGCCACCGCCTAGCAGTCCGGCGATGAAGCCGCTGCGCGTGGCGCGGCGCCAGTAAAGCAGGCCGATGATCCCGGGAAGAAACTGGGCTACGGCAACAAATGAGATCAGCCCCAACTGCACCAGCCCCTGGTTGTGCTCCAATAACAGGTAGAAGCCGTAACCGGCCAGGATAATCAGGGTAATGAGGATGCGCCGACCCCACAGCAGCCAACGATAGATGTTGGTCTTCGGCGTGAGTCGTGGGGGGAAGCTTGCCGGGAGTACGAGGTGGTTCATGCACATTGCCGCCAGTGCCAGGGTGGTGACGATGATCATGGCACTGGCGGCGGAGACACCGCCGATGAAAGTCAGTAGCGGCAGCAATACCGCGTCGTGGTGGAGAGTGATACCGAGGACGTAAAAATCCGGTGAAAGTGTCAGTCCGAGATCGGTACCTGCCCAGAGGATGGGTGGGATAGCCAGGTTCAGTAGCAGCAGGAACAGCGGAAACGCCCAGCTGGCGAAGCCCAGCGCCTTTGCATCCAGGTTTTCGGTAAAAGTCATATGAAATTGGCGCGGCAGCAGGAAGGCGGCGGCAAAGGCGAGAAGTAACAGGCTGCCCCAGGCCCCCTCCCGCACCGGCTGGTAGAGCGCCTCCAGTGCCTCCGGATGTTGTTGCAGCCACTGCTCCATGCCGCTCGGCCCATGGAAGATACCGAACAGTGCAAACAGCCCTACCGCCAGCAGCGCCACCAGTTTAATTACCGATTCGAAGGCGATCGCCACCACCAAGCCTTCATGCTTTTCCCTGGCTGAGATATGGCGTGCCCCGAAGAGGATGGCGAAGAGACTGACGGTCAGGCAGAAGCCGAGTGCAATGAGGCCGGGGGCCGACTCCTGGGTCAGCACTTGCATTGACTCGGTTACTGCCCGCACCTGCAGGGCGATATAGGGCAGGGTACCGGCGAGCATGAATAGTGTTACAAGCACCCCAGCCAGTTGGCTTTGGTAGCGGAAGGCGAACAGGTCAGCCAGGGAAGAGAGCTGGTACTCACGGGTCAGTCGCAGGATTGGCTGCAGTAGTACCGGGGTGAGCATGAAGGCCAGTGTCACCCCAAGGTAGATGGTAAGGAAGTTGTAGCCCTGGCTCTGGGCAAAGCCGACACTGCCGTAAAAACTCCATGAGGTGGCATAGACCCCAAGCGACAATGTGTACGTTAGCGGATGGCGAGCCAGGCGCTGAGGCAGCCAGCCGTGCTCGGCCGAATAGGCGATGAGAAATAGCAACAGCAGGTAGGCCACTCCAGAGAGGAACAGCTGCCACAGCTCAAAACTCATGGCGATCCAGACGTCGGCGAAGACGCCAGCTGAGCAGGATCAACAGGCCCCAGATCAGGTAAGGCGCATACCACGGGCTGTCATCAGCGGCCCACCAGTTGAGGAGCGGGGAGAGCAACAGGAAGAGGGCAAACAGAAACAGGATAATCACCCGATCCAGCTGCTGGGCGTGTTCGCGGTGGTTTGTCATGGGGGAAAGGATATCAGGAGTTGTTACAAAACGTAACGATTACTCCTTGTAAACTGCGCCTGCTCGGCTATTGCTTACCGTCATGGAGCGTGGTGGCTATCATCGCTGTAGCGTTACAGTGGTAGTTATGATGGAGAGCTTGCTGCCAGGTGTGTCATACGGAATCGTGGCGGACACAGGACGGCAGGGGTACAAAGAATCAGTGGTCGCGTTTGCGAGTTCATTTTGGACAGGGAGTCCAAAATGTTTAACGAGGTAGAGACTCGCTTTTTGGTGGGCTTCAAAGAAAATATCGTTTTAGCTAGATGCTCCCGTACTGTTTCTTGACGTCAACGTAGAGGGTAAGGCGCTGACCTGGTTGCAGGTATTTCTTGCCTTCGAGACGGCGGTTCCAGCGTTTGAGGTTGTCGACACTGACGCGAAAGCGCTGAGAGATAAGTGCCAATGAGTCGCCACTGCGCACGGTATAACCGATGCGCCGGTGGGTGTTCTTCTCAAAGGGATGGCGGAATTCGGCCGGGTTGATGGCGGAGACTTTCTGCGCTGTATTGGTCCAGATCACCAGTGTGCGGCCGGGTTTCAATGGGTCCCGTGGGGCCATGCCGTTCCATTTGGCCAGCTGCATGACGCCGATGTTGTATTGGCGGGCGATGTCCCACAAGGTATCGCCTTCACGTACCTGATACTCAACTTTATTGCCTTTACGCGGGCGATTTTGAAGCGTCTCCAGGCGTTCGTTGGAGCTCAAGCGGTAGCGATCCAGATCCTTTCGTGCTACCGGGATGATCAGGGTGTGTCCGGCACGGATATTGTTGCCGCGCATGCCGTTGACACGTTTGATCAGGGAAACGGTGGTGCGGTGTTTATCGGCCAGTACTCCCAGTACATCACCGCTTCGGACAGTATAACGCTTCCAGGTGATCCGCTGCTCTGCCGGGTATTGTTTCAGGTTTTCGGTGAGCACTTCGGCCTTCTCGACCGGCACCAGGAGATGGTGGGGACCATCGGGATCGGTAGCCCAACGATTGAAACCGGGGTTGAATAGGTACATGTCCTCAAGTGAGATCTCCGCCAATTCGGCGGCCAGGTCCAGATCGATCTGCGAGCCGACATCAACGCTGACGAGATAGGGCATATCAGGAATGGAATCGAGTACTACCCCGTGCGCCGGTGGATTGGCTATCAGGTTACTGATGGCCAACAGTTTGGGTACATAGCCTTCGGTCTCTTTCGGCAGGTCCAGTGTCCAGTAATCGGTGGGCTTGCCTCGGCGCTTGTTTTTGCGGATGGCGCGGCCGACGGTGCCTTCGCCCGAGTTGTAGGCGGCGAGGGCGTGCAGCCAGTCGCCATCAAAATGGCGATGCAGGTACTGCAAGTAGTCCAGAGCGGCGTGGGTGGCCTCGGCGACATCACGACGGCCGTCATACCACCAGGTCTGTCGCAAGCCGAAGCGTTTGCCGGTGCCTGGGACGAACTGCCACAAACCGGCGGCACGGCCATGGGAGTAGGCGAATGGCTGGAAGGCGCTCTCGACGATCGGCAGTAGAGCGATCTCCATCGGCATACCGCGTTTTGCGAGCTCATCGACGATGAGATGCATGTAGGGTGTGGCGCGTTCGGCAACCCGGTCCAGATAAGCCGGGTGGCGTTCGAACCAGGCCAGATCGGATTCGATTCGCTTGTGTTGGTGTTCGCTGAGCTGGAAGCCGTCACGCAGACGTGTCCAGATATCTTGTGGCTCACTGCAGTGCTCCGCAGGCACCTCTTGCGGAACATTTTCACTATTATCGATCACCGCCAGGGGCTCAGCGGAACTTGATTCTTCTTTGACTGCCTGCTGCTTCACGCACCCGGCAAGGGAGAGGCCCAGGGTGGTGATGAGCAGCCAGTTAAAGGGAGTAAGCAGGCTAATTTTTGACATGGGCGCATTATCCCGGAGTGCCCGGAGAGGTCAAGCCCTAGAGAGGGCAGGTTTAGTCGAGAGTGTCCTTCCACCGACGAACGGTAGCAAAAACCTCTGCAGGGGTCTTGAGAGGCTGCCCGGCGAATGTCTCCGCTGCCTGGATAAGTTCTAGAACGTGGCTGCGCAGGAAGGGATTGGTCTGTTTCTCCAGGCTGAGCATGGCCGGTACGGTATCCCGATGATCAGCACGTAGCCGGCGCACTTCCTCCAGTCGTTCCCCGGTAACGGAATTGTGCGGTTCAGCGATGATGGCAAAGGCCAGGTTGGCCTGAGTGTATTCATGCGCACAGTAGACTGCGGTCTCATCGGGTAGGGCGCGCAGTTTCTCCAGTGAGGTGTACATCTGCTCCGCGGTGCCCTCAAAGAGTCGACCACAGCCGGCGGTAAAGAGCGTATCGCCACAAAACAGGGCATCATGGCCGACATAACAGACATGGCCACGGGTATGTCCCGGAGTATCCAGTACCCGGAAGCGGAGATGGCACTCGCTCAGGGTAACCACATCCCCTTCAGTGACCGGGTGGGTAAGCGCCGGGATGCGCTCATGGGCAGGACCGTAGACCGGGATGTCATAGCGTTGGACTAATGTCTTCACGCCGCCGGTGTGATCCCCATGGTGATGGGTGATCAGGATGGCGATCGGTTGCAGACTCTCTTTTTCCAGTCGCTCGATGACAGGCTCTGCATCACCAGGATCGACAATGGCCACTCGAGGGTTATTCTCGCAGCCGATGAGCCAGATATAATTGTCGTCGAAGGCATGTATACGGTGAACTTTCAACATGGGCATAAACCTGTCAGGTTATGATAAGGTCGGCGTGATGGGTGTCGGCACATGGTTCAATGACACCGACTTCCGGAGCCCCCTTTATACACGATGAAACGACTACTTCAAGCCTATCGCTGTCCCGACCACGCTGAGGCGAGGCGAGAACTTAGTTCTTGGTATCGCACGGCGCTGGGTGTCAACCTCCAGGAGGTTGAGCAACGACTGCTTACCCAGGTGCTGCCTAACCTTTTCGGTTACCATCTGCTGCAAGTGGGGCGACCGATGGAGTCGGATTTGCTTGCCGTCTCTCGTATTCCTCACCGTATGGTAATGGAAGAAGTGTCGCCGTCCACAAAATCTGAAGGGGTGGAGTGTTTTCTCAGTGGGAGTGAGCAGTGGCCGATTGCCTCGGCCAGCCTGGATGTCATCCTGCTGCCACATACCTTGGAGTATGTGGCGCGTCCTCATGAAGTGCTGCGCGAGGCTGAGCGGGCCCTGATCCCTGAGGGGCACCTGCTGATCCTCGGCTTCAACCCCTGGAGCCAGTTTGGCATTCGTCGCCTGTTCAGCGGTTGGCGAAACGTAAGCCCCTGGAACGGCCACTTTTACAGTACTTTGCGACTTAAGGACTGGCTGGCCCTGCTGGGCTTTGATACGGTTCTGGTGCGTCACTATTTTTTCCGCCCGCCAATGCAGAATGAGCGTATCATGCGACGCCTTTGCGCTCTTGAGCGCGCGGGGGAGCGATTCTGGCCCCTGCTCGGGGGAGGCTATCTGCTGCTGGCTAAGAAAAGGGTCACCACACTGACACCCATCAAGCCGCGCTGGCGTACGCGCCGCAGCCTCGTTTCAGTGGGTTCCACGGAGCCGACCGTGAGACGGAACAAGACATGAAAAAGAAAGACGAAAATATTGTGGAAATTTTCACCGATGGGGCTTGCCGTGGCAATCCCGGTCCCGGTGGTTGGGGGGCGATCCTGCGTTACAAGGGCAAGGAGAAGAGTCTCTACGGCGGTGAGCGGGAGACGACCAATAACCGGATGGAACTGATGGCGGCGATCCGGGCCCTGGAGAGCCTGACCCGTTCCTGCCGGGTACACCTGACTACCGATTCGCAATATGTGATGAAAGGGATCACCGAGTGGATGGCCAACTGGAAAAAGCGTGGATGGAAGACTTCGAGCCGCCAGCCGGTCAAAAACGTCGACCTGTGGCAGCGATTGGACAAGGCGCTTGCCCCACATGAGGTGACCTGGGAGTGGGTACGTGGCCATACCGGCCATCCGGAAAACGAGATGGCCGATGAACTGGCCAATCAGGGCATCGACGAACTTCGCGCTTAATAAGCGGAACGGGTTTGTTTTCCATGGAGAGGCGTGAATCCTCCGCGCGCTCTGCGTGGCGATCAAGTTATTAGCGAAAACAGTAACATCAGGGATTCATCATCATGCGCCAAATCGTCCTCGATACCGAAACCACGGGCCTGGAAGCCGCTGACCATTACATCATCGAAATTGGCTGCGTCGAGCTTAACAACCGCCGTCTGACCGGTAATAACTACCACCAATACATCCGCCCTGATCGGGAAGTGGATGCCGGCGCGATGGAGGTGCACGGCATCACCAATGAATTTCTGGCCGATAAACCGCGTTTTTCAGAGGTCATGGGGGACTTCCTCGACTACCTGGAGGGGGCTGATGAGCTGGTGATCCACAATGCCCCATTTGACGTAGGCTTTATTAACAAAGAACTTACACGCAACGATGGGCCGTATCTGAATTTGCGTGACAGGTTCCAGGTGCTTGACACGCTTGTAATGGCCCGCCAGATGCATCCGGGGCAGAAGAATAACCTGGATGCCTTGTGCAAACGCTACGACATCAATAACGAACATCGTGAGTTGCACGGCGCATTACTGGATGCCGAGATTCTGGCCGATGTCTACCTGACGATGACCGGCGGCCAGACCAGCCTCTCTCTGGGAGGACAAAGCAGCAGTCAGGGTGTCGCCGAGATCCGTCGTTTGGCGAACAACCGCTCACCACTGGTTGTGGTCAGGGCCGGCGAAGAGGAGTTGACCGCACACCGCCAGCGACTGGAGACGATTGACAAGATCAGTGGTGGCAAGGTGGTGTGGGATGAGTGGCTATAAGAGGTGGCAGTCGGTAATTTGATGCCGCCGGAAGCTCCATTCGCCAATCGCAACAGAATGACACACCAGTACTAAACACCGGCCGGATACGTTCTGTTGGTTTCCGGTGCAAGTGCACCGACATGGTGCCGGTTGTTTCTATTAACGGTGCATACTGGACGATTAATGCCTTTTTAAAGCCTGGCACGTTGTGTGCTTAGACTTAGTCAGTGGCAATCGCTTGTCACTTCTCCTTTTGGTTTTATCTTTTTAAACGGGCGCCCCGAATAGGGACGCCCTTTTTTTTACCCTTGTAGTGCGGCGCTGTTGTTGATGAGCAGGTGGACCCAGATGCTGGCGGCATAGCCCAAGGCGATCGCCCAAGTCCATTTGAGGTGGGAGAAAAATGTGTAGATCCCTCGTGCCTGCCCCATGAGTGCGACACCGGCGGCCGAACCGATTGAAAGCAGGGAGCCGCCGACACCGGCGGTAAGGGTAACCAACAGCCACTGAGTCAGATCCATCGTCGGGTTCATGGTCAGCACAGCGAACATCACCGGGATGTTGTCGACGATGGCCGAGAGAATGCCGACCAGGATATTCGCCCAGGTGGCTCCAAGACCTACGTACATCGACTCGGAGGCCAGTGCGAGGTAGCCGAGACTGCCCAGACCTCCAACACACAACACCACACCATAGAAGAACATCAGGGTATCCCATTCAGCGCGGGCCACAATACCGTAGATATCGAAGCGGTTGTTACCCTCACGCGATATCTCCATGCTGCGTTTCTCCGGTCCCTCGACCTCCTCGATCGCTTCTTTTTGTTCCTTACGGCGCAGGAAGTAACCGTAGAACTTCAGCACACCCAGCCCGGTCATCATGCCAAGTACCGGTGGCAGATGCAGGAAGTTGTGCAAGGAGACTGCCATGATAATGGTGAGCAGGAAAAGACCGATGACAACGAGTCCGCCGTGCTTGATGATGACCTTCTCGTCCATCGCGTTGGGCTTATCTTTCTTGACCGCCAGGGACATAAGCAATGCGGGAACCAGCCAGTTCACCACGGCAGGGATAAACAGATAGAAGAAGTTATTGAACTCCACGATTCCCTTTTGCCATACCATCAGCGTGGTAATGTCGCCAAAGGGTGAAAAAGCACCGCCGGCGTTAGCGGCAACCACGATATTGATGCAGGCCACGGCAATGAACTGGGGCTTGCCGGCACCCACGGCCATGACAACTGCTGACATCAACAGAGCGGTGGTGAGGTTATCAGCGATAGGGGAGATAAAGAAGGCGAGCAGCCCGGTGATCCAGAACACCGCGCGGAGGCTGAATCCGCGAGAGACCAGCCATGCCCGCAGGGCATTGAAGACCTGGCGCTCCTCCATGGTGTTGATATAAGTCATCGCCGCCAGCAAGAACAGGAATAGTTCAGCATATTCGAGCAGGTTGTGGCGAATCGCGTTACCGGCGGTTTCTGTGTCGCCGTGTCCTGCGTAGGCCATGCCGACCAGCACCCAGATGATCCCGGCGGCGACAATGACTGGTTTTGATTTGCGCAGATGCAGGAACTCCTCGCCGATCACCAGGGCATAGGCGAGCACAAAAATGATAACGGAGGCAATGCCGAACCAGGTCATCGTTAGATCAAGTCCGCCCCCTCCCTCAGCAGCCAGGGCCGTTGCCGGATAGAAAAAAATCAGGAGAAGAGGTAGCAAAAGCTTGCGCAGGGCAACGTTCATCGTCTGGTTTTCCTTGTGATCGTCCATACAGTGGGAGTAAAAACCGCGGCAGTTTAGCACATTAGTCAGGTGGAGCCTCAATGGTATGGCGATGGCTGTGGTTGGCTCTTTTGTTGACAGGCCGCGGTCTTCAGCCGCATTGCCGTTCCTTTTTAACCCTTAGTGAGTGCAAAGGGCGTTCCTGAATGCTGTACCGGTGTTTACCGGGAGGACCTTTCAAGGCATGGCCAACTGGGTACAAATACCCAGTTGAGCCTCACAGGCTTGATTTACAGAAACTCTGACTATACTTATACAACATGTTTATTGATTCTCTTGATGGCGTGTAGATTCATTGATCCCTCCCCTGCGCAACTATGCGCAACTTGACCCTGCTACTGCAGGGTTTTTTTTGCCTGGAGCCGGCTTCTCGTAATGCCTCGTCCAGGCTGATATGTGTTTCTCAAGGTGCATTGAAAGTGCTGTGTGTTTGCGCTTACAGGTTAATTGTCGCCAACTTCACCGTCGGATCTTGCTCGCTGCTCTGAATGCGAAAGCCGAGTGATTTGACCAGATCAAGCATCTTCCTGTTATCGGCCAGGATCTCCCCATCCATTGTGTTGAATCCACGCTCTTGGGCCGCTTCCAGCAGATGGCTCATCAATTGTGAGCCGATGCCCCGGTGTTGCCACTCGTCAGCCACCACAAGGGCGAATTCACAGCTCTTGCCATCCGGGTTTATCACATAGCGGGCCACACCGAGTTCCACCTCAGTGCCACCTTTTTCCTGAACAGCGATCAGTGCCAGCTCACGGTTATAGTCGAGTTGGGTAAAGCGTACCAGCATCTCAGGCGTCAGTTCGTTAAGCGTCTGCATGAAGCGGAAATATTTTGATTGCGGGGAGAGTTTGCGAACGAAACACTGCTCGATATCTGCATCTTCAGGGCGGATTGGACGAATGGTGATATTAGTGCCATCGGCCAGTTGCCGTTGTGTGATGAGATGGGTGGGATAGGGGTGGATCGCCATGTGGCTGTATGGATCCAGTGAAGGCGCTGTGTGTTCGACAACAATGCGGCAGTCCAGTGCGATCACGCCGGTGCTGCCTGCTACCAGTGGGTTGATGTCCATTTCAACAATTTGAGGCAGCTCACAGACCATCTCTGAGATCCCTATCAGTGCCTGCACCAGCGCATTCATCTCTATGGGCGGTAGGTCGCGGTATGCTGCGAGTAGTTTGGTGATCTGCGTGTGCCCGATCAGGCTCTCGGCAAGAAAACGATTCAGTGGTGGGAGCGTGACGGCGCGGTCGCGCAATATTTCCACCGCCGTGCCACCGGCGCCAAAGGTGATGACTGGCCCGAAAACAGTGTCTCGGCTGACACCGATCAACAATTCCCGCCCATGTTGTGTCGCAACCATCGGCTCAAGGATAACACCGTCAATTTTTGCCTGAGGTGCTTTCCTGCTTACCTCATCGAGTAGCTCTGTGTATGTGGTGCGCACCGCCTGGGCATTGGTGATGTTGAGGCGCACGCCACCTACGTCTGTCTTATGACTCAGTTGCGGGGAGTTGATTTTCATTACGACAGGGAAGCCATGATTCTCCGCGGCAACCAACGCCTCGTTGGCCGAGTGACAGTTAGTGGCTGCAGTAACGGGAATATTGAACGCATGCAGTAACGCTCTGGCCTCCAGCGGAGACAGTTGGCGGCGTTGTTCCGACAGAGCGCTCTCTATGATAAGGCGAGCTCCAACAATGTCGGGCTTACTGCGCTGCCCAAGTGATCCAGGTACCTGCATGAGCAATTGCTGGTTGCGGGTGTAATTGGCAAGGAAGGCGAAAGCTTCCACCGAGGATTCGGGATTGGTGAAATTGGGGATTTTATGTCGGGTGAACAGGGCATTGGCTCCTCGCACATGGCCATCGCCCATCCAGCAGGCCAGTACCGGCTTGTCCTGCTTTTCCTGTGCGCTGATGACCGCTTTGGCGCAGCTCTCCGGCTCTGTCATTGCCTGAGGTGTAAGCATGACCAGCGCACCATCCACATTAGGATCGTGAAGGCAGACGTTTGTGGCAAGGGCATAACGTTCGTCCGTGGCATCACCGAGAATGTCGACAGGGTTGCCGTGCGACCAGTGAGCAGGGAGGTTTTGTTCCAGGATTTCCACTGTCGCGGGGGTAAGCTGTGCCAGTTCAACACCGAGATCAGTGGCGCGGTCAGTGGCCATCACACCGGGGCCTCCGCCATTGGTGACGATAACCAGGCGATTTCCGTTGACCCGGTGTGAGGTGGAGAGTAATTGGGCGGCAGCGAACAGTTCGGCAATGGTTTTTGCGCGTACTACCCCGGCTCTTTGCAAGGCGGCATCGAAGACATCGTCATCGCCGATCAGGGCGCCAGTGTGTGTGAGCGCTGCTTTGGAACCGCTACTGTGGCGTCCGGCCTTTATCACAATCACAGGTTTCATGCGTGCAGCCACACGCAGGCCGCTCATGAAACGTCGTGCATCACGAACTCCTTCGACGTACAGCAGGATGCTCTTGGTTTCATTATCCTGAGCGAGAAAATCCAGGATATCGCCGAAGTCCACATCGGCCGCATCGCCGAGGGAGGCGATAGCGGAGAAGCCGACCTTGCGGCTCTCCGCCCAGTCGAGGATAGCTGTGCAGAGCGCTCCCGATTGCGATACCAGGGCCATCTGTCCGGGTAGGGCGGCATTCTTGCTGAAGGTGGCATTCATACCGACCTTGGGGCGGATGAGCCCCAGGCAGTTGGGACCTAGCAGACGGAGCTGATACTGATGTGCAGCTTCAAGCATCTTACGCTCGAGTCCAGCCCCTTTACCGTCTGTTTCGCTGAATCCCGCCGAGAGGACAATGGCGGCACGAACACCGTGTTCGCCACAGGCATGGATGATTTCGGGCACTGTGACTGCCGGCGTGGCGATCACCGCCAGGTCAACGGATGCAGAGATTTCCTGGATATCCGCATAACATGGCTTGCTCTTGAGTTCCTTGTGCTTGGGATTGATAGGGTAGAGTTCCCCCTGGAAATATCCGCTAAGCAGATTTTTATAGACCAGTGCACCGACCGAGTCCACCCGGTTGCTGGCGCCGAAGATGGCGATAGATTTCGGCGAGAAGAGTCGATCCAGAAAGTGCGGTCCCATGGTTGACTCCAAAAGGGGGATTATTTTTAAGCTGTGTGTACTATGTAAACATATGCGACCCGTAACGAACTGGCAAAGCCATGACGATTGCATTCATCTCCCACCTTGACTGCGAGCAGCATGATCTCGGTTCGGTTCACCCTGAGAGCCCGCAGCGCCTGCGTGCGATCCAGGACCACCTTATAGCCATCGGCCTCGATATGGCTCTTCGCCACTATGTCGCCCCGATGGCAACGCGACAGCAGTTGCAGCGGGTCCACGATACGGACTATATCGACTCGATTTTCATGCATGCACCGAATGAAGGTGTCATTTGGCTAGATCCGGACACGGGGATGATGCCCGGAACACTCCGAGCGGCACTTCATGCGGCCGGTGCAGTCATCCTGGCGACAGAACTGGTGATGGAAGGAAGAGCTCACCAGGCTTTTTGCAGTGTCCGTCCGCCCGGGCACCATGCCGAACATAACCGGGCAATGGGGTTTTGCCTGTTTAATAATGTCGCGGTCGGGGTTGCTCATGCCATGAGCGTGTACGGACTGGAGCGTGTTGCGATCGCCGACTTTGATGTCCACCACGGTAATGGAACCGAGGATATCTTTCGCGACGATGACAGGGTGCTGCTTTGTTCCAGTTTTCGTCATCCTTTCTATCCTTTTACCGGTACACAAACTGCATCGAACCATATCATTAATACGCCTTTGGCAGCGGGGAGTGATGGCGCCGTGTTTCGCCGGTTGGTCTCCGAAGAATGGCTTCCGGCGTTGAATGCCTTCAGACCGCAGCTCCTGTTCATATCGGCCGGTTTTGATGCTCATGCCGCTGATGATATGGGTGGCTTGCGCTTTACCGAAAGTGACTACTACTGGGTGACCTCGGAATTAAAGAAAGTGATGGGGAAGCATGGGAAAGGGCGTATGGTATCTGCGCTTGAGGGCGGCTATGAGCTGGGGGCGCTGGCGCGCAGCGTCGCGGCCCATCTCAATGGCATGTTGGACTAGCGTAAAACAATGTCAGCGCAATAACGTTAGTGACGCAAAGAAAACCGAATGGTCACGGAATCCAATGGAAGCCGTTTTTGTGTGTTTAGTTACCATGAATCAACAGATATGCACGCCGAATACTCGCAGGGTAACCCGGCCCGGCGACCTTTGCATGGCAATCTTTTCCGTGTCTTTCCATGGCGAAAAAAAAGGGCGACCAGCCGGTCGCCCTTTCTCTTTGACATGAAACGCCTGATCAGGCTTGAGCTTTACGCTCGAACCATTTTTGCGCCTCTTCGTCCCAGCCGTCCATGCGAACGTAGGAGTTGGAGCGCGGGCTGGCGATCATATTCGGTTCGACTTCAAGACCGACACCTTCGAGGAAGTTGACCAGACCGATACGCTCGATCATCTCACCGGTACGCTCGTGCTCAAGGGCGTTCTCGGCGAAGAAGTCGATCATGTTACCGGCCAGCTCTTCGATGGCTTCGAAGTCCTCGTCGGTGTCCAGCTTCATGAACGGTACGACAACGGTACCCATCAGGTCGCCGATCTTCAGGGTACGCTTGCCACCGACCAGGATGCTGGCTCCGCGGTCATCTCCGGGGGAGAGTGCCTTGTTCATGACATTCAGGCAGTGCATGCAGCGTACACAACCCTTATTATCGACATCGAGGGTATCGTCGTCGTTCAGGGACAGGGCATTGGTCGGGCATCGGCTGATAACGTTGTCGACCACGTACTTGTGACCTTTGGCTTTAACGAAGGCCTTGACCTCATCCTGATCGACCTTCATGTCGTCACGCCAGGTACCGATCACGGAGAAGTCGGCACGATGGATGGAGTTCATGCAGTCGTTGGCACAGCCGGAGACCTTGAACTTGAACTTGTAGGGCAGCGCCGGACGGTGCATGTCATCAAGGAAGGCATTCACCAAGGTCCGATGAGTTCTCTGTTCGTCGATGCAGGACTGTTCGCAGCGGGCGGCACCGACGCATGACATGCCGGTGCGCACAGCCGGTCCGGCACCGCCGAGGTCAAAGCCCATTTCATTGAGGGCATCGAAGGCCGGCTGAACGTTGTCGGTGGTGCAGCCCTGGAACATGATGTCGCCGGACTGGCCATGGAAAGCGATCAGGCCGGAGCCGTACTTTTCCCAGATGTCGCAGAACTTGCGCAGGGTAGCAGTATCGTAATGCATCCCTGCCGGTGGCTGGATACGCAGGGTATGGAACTCGGACGCTGCGGGGAACATGGGGTTCTTGTTCTCGTCCATCAGCTCAGTGAAACGGGGGATAACACCGCCACCGTAGCCGACGACACCTACAGTACCGCCCTTCCAGTAACCCTTGCGGGTTTCATAGGAGGTTTCCAGCTGGCCCAAGAGGTCAACCATCATGTCATTGTCTTTTGCCAAACGCTTGAGACCGGTGACAAAGCTCGGCCAGACGCCGCCTTCCAGTTGGTCAAGCATAGGCGTGTCGTGCATTTTTTTAGCCATCTTAAACTACTCCTCAGGATTAAAAAGGATTGACACATTGCCGGCTTGCACATCCAACTGTTACTACTTCCGCCGGATTACCGACGCACAGATGATGTTGCTTCCGAAATACAGCATAATGCTGCATTGAGAAACATAGTGATTTGCTCGGGTAATGTCAAGGTGTTGATTTAAAAGAGAGAAGCTTACGTATTATGGGGGTTTATGAACGGGCATATGCGGTAGATAGATGGAGAGGGGCTGACCAACCTGGCCAGATCAAAATGATCTGCGTCCTGTCCATGGGCATGGGAAAGGGCATCCTAGGTAGGAAAATTGTGGCCCTTTTCCACTCATGGCGAGTACATAAATCGTTATAGTACGGGCTTTAATAATAAGGATGGTTTAAATGAAGGAAGGCTATCGGAAGCTCTTTCTTACTTTGCTCTGCCTACTTCTGTCATTGCTTGCCGGCTTTGGTGTCGTTGATGAGGTTGGGCAGGAGTACACAGACAAGGGATTCAAGCGGGCACTGGTGACCTTTGCTGTAGCCAGAAGCCTCAATGGCGTAATATCCGTGGCCCAGGGCACTGAGGTGGCGATCCAGCCTGCCGGTATTGGAATCAATTTTACCCCAGGGCAGATCCTCGATCCGGTCAATGACCTTATTGAACGGTTTTCCTGGATCATGCTGGCGAGCAGTACCTCACTGGGATTGCAGAAGGTGTTGATGGCGATCTTTGCATCACCGTCCTTTACTATCTTGCTCGGTGGGGTGCTTCTATTATTGGCGGTGTTGTTCTGGACACCCGCGGAAAAGAGGCAATGGTTGCGTTTTGTGGTGCTGAAATCAGCGCTTTTCCTGTTGTTTTTGCGCTTCGCTATTCCAGTAATGGCATTCGTTGGGGAAGGAGTATTCCAGCTTTTTCTTGAGGAGCAGTTTGTCGCTTCGAGTGAGCGCATAGAGCAGACTGCTGAAGAGATTGGGATGATCAATGAAAGTGCAGAGAAAGCGATGCCGGTGCTGCCCGATGAGACACTTATGGATAAGGCTATACGGCTTTATGAAAACGCCACTACCCGTATGGATATGTCAGCTTATATCGAACGGTATAAAGATGCGGCAGCCGATGCCAGTGAGCATGCGGTTAACCTGATCGTCATTTTCATCATCCAAACCATGCTATTTCCCTTGTTTTTTGTGTGGTTACTGGTGCGTGGCTTTCATAGTTTGATGAGATTCACACTGTTGGGTAAAAGCCCTGAAAAGTAATGTAAGTAGACGAAAAGTTTTAAAATCTGTAATAAATGCTACTATTTTCGGACAAAGAGGTAGGCGCTCAAATATCACAGGGTACGGATGCAAAAGGTTTTGAGAGGGAAACGGGCGACTCCGAGTGCTTTGAATTCCACATGATCTTGACCATCAGAAAGAGGATGTAGCTATTGAGCGAGCAACCGACCGTTTACCTTGTGGATGATGACGCCATCGTCCGCAAGGCTATCGCTTTATCCCTGAGCCAAGCAGGTCTGCATGTTAAGGACTATGGTTCGGCAAAGACGTTTCTTGAGGAGTATCGGGAGGAACAGGCGGGTTGTCTGGTGCTCGATTTGCGGATGCCGGAAATGGACGGTGTGGCACTTCAGCAAATCCTTATTGAAAAGGAATCCACTATACCGGTAATTTTTATTTCTGGGGACGGTGATATCCCAACCTCGGTAAGAGTGATGAAGGGCGGAGCGGTGGATTTTCTGGAAAAGCCATTTACCCGTGAGGTGCTGCTGAGCAGGGTCACCGAGGCGCTTGAAGTGTATCGCTCTCGCAGTCAGGTAGAGGCTGAGCGTGAGTCGCGATGTCAGCTGTTGAACCAGCTAAGCGCACGTGAGCGCCAAACCTTCCTGTTAATCATGCAAGGAAAAACAAACAAGGAAATTGCGCGAGAGCTGGATATCAGTTTCCGTACTGTAGAGAAATATCGGGCTACACTGATGACCAAACTGGGCGTGCAACATCTTGCCGGACTGGTCAGCCTTGGCCGGGAGTGCCTCTCGGAACTACAGAGTGGAGAGTCTCACTCGAACGACGTTCTTTAGTTATCAACAAGACCTAACGGCATAATTCCATAAAATTACATTTTAAGGGTGAGGTATTTTTACCTTTACCCTCTTCTTATCCAGTCCCCCCCTCGTCCTTGTCGCGCTGATTCTCACACCAATTCATTTCACGCATTTTTCGTTTGTGAAACTTTGATGACAAGTTGAAATAAAAAAAAGTGTTTTTGACACTTTGTATAGTTTTTTTGTGCGTGATGTTGCCGTAAAACGCCTTAAAAATGGGGTTTTTCGCGGTTTCAGTATTTAGAACGAGACATTGGTTCCAACCACATAGGTATTTCTACCTAGGTATTCGTGCGAACTACCGTAAAGGTGGGAGTACTGTTTTAATTATTCCTACGGAAAGGGAAGTGCTGGCGCGGAGTCATGAAGGCGAAGGCAAAGACTGACAGAGTTTGATGCTGAATTCAATTAATATTTGAATGGTTTCCTGTCACGAGTTTCGCGCAGTGCTCACCCCCTGTTCTGAGTTTCAAATACAAATGGTAAAGCCGGTGTTATGGACAACGCGGTCCTTCGCAAGGACAAGGCGTATTTTTGTTGTGCTTAATAACATGTGGAGGCTACACCTGTGTCAAGTACCAGTGCACTTAGAATTGACCACCATGTCACGTTATCTCCTGAGCCACGGCTGGGAGGTATTTATCGTGATGCCAGCAATCGCAGTTTTATCGTACTGCGGGTGAATCCTGAAGGAATCTTTGTCGAATATGCTGACGGAACGACTCGTAGCGTCAGCGTCACCGGATGGCCTCATATGGTGGCAAGAGCAGCTGTGTGCTGATGTCTTATCGCACCTGCGTAGGGATCACTTTTCGTAGCATCAAGTCGGTATAAATTTACGGTGGAGGTTTGCGTGAATACTAATAAAGGGTTAGTGCATGACAATGAAGAAGAACTGGATCATGAGCCTGAGAGTGAGGGCAAGAGTGATGATGAGGAGGTATTGAGCGCCAGTGGCAAGAAGGAGAAGGAGCTGGATGTCGACCAACTTTATTTTCGTGAAATAGCCAAGCATCCCCTGTTGAGTGCCGAGGATGAGTTACGTCTTGGTCGATTGGTCCAGAAAGGTGACGAGAGTGCCAGAAACAGGATGATTGAGGCCAATTTGCGACTTGTAGTAAAGATTTGCATGCGTTACCTCAATAACGGCCTGCCGCTGATGGATCTGGTGGAAGAGGGGAATCTTGGATTGATTCGTGCGGTTGAAAAATTTGACCCTGAACTTGGGTTCCGTTTTTCAACCTATGCAACCTGGTGGATTCGCCAGTCAGTCGACCGGGCGATTATGAACCAGAACATGACGGTCCGTGTGCCCGTTCATGTCACGAAACGTATCAACCGATATCGTAGAACCGAGCGTGAATTGAGCCAGTTTTATGAAGATGCCGTCGGGCCTGAAATGGTTGCAGAGGTGCTGGGTGAACCTGTGGGTTTGGTCCGGGAATTGTTGTCACTCAATAAAAAGGCCGTGTCAATTGATGATGACACCAGTAATGATGGAAAAGCACCTCTTAGCCTGATCTGTGATGAAAAGGATCAGCCGGAGAACCAATTACTCAATGATGAAGAGGGTTTCTTGGTTAATGAGCTGTTGGGAAGGCTGGATGCACGGGAACGGGAGGTACTTGTGCGCCGCTATGGCATGTATGGCTATGAAAGCTCCACTCTTGAGCAGGTCGGTGCTTCAATTGGTGTGACCCGGGAACGGGTGCGTCAGATACAGAATAATGCTATCCAGCATCTCCAGGAGTTGATTCATACAGAAACGGGTATGGGTGCAGCAGGTGGTTAGTGGGGGGCATTGCTCTGCATTTGTGTGAAAAGCAGAGCAGATAGATGTTGGAGGAGAGGTCGGAACATCAGCTATCGTCTTGACGATGGATGAGTTCGCCGCGAGGAGTTCAGTATGTCTGAAGTTATCGATATTCGAGGACGGATCCATGAATCTAACGTCAAGCGAATCGCCTTGAGGGTACTGGACACCGTTGGGGCAAATCCGAATGACAATGATATTGTCAAGGCCATCGGCTATTCCGCGGAGGAGTTGAATAACTGGTCCTTGGTCCTTTTTATTATTAACCGGTGTTTTCCTTCACCCAGTCTTAACAAGGTGTTGAATCCATCAGTTATCGAGAACATTGTTATCGAGGTGTTGGTGCGTGAACACCTGCATAGGAAGACTGATGTATGCCGCGTTTGCAAGTCGTAATTACCGGTACTCATACATTTCTGTTTTTGCTCGGGCGATGAGGCGGCTTTAGTGCGGGGTTTTTCGGCATTATTATGCGCGTTCAGTAATGCTCAAATACCTCACCGTTGTGAGTGGGGGAAGTAAATCACCTAATATTGACTCTTCACATGGATATCGCGCCACTTGGGTGGGAGGTCTGTTGAATGCCATTCTACTCATCCAGCGACTCAATGACCTTATTCCTCAGGCAGAGTTTCTGTTCATCATGCTGCAATGGTAGGTTGTATTGGTCGGTAATAAAAAAAATGTCCTCGACCCTTTCACCAAAGGTGGCGATCTTGGCATTTTGCAGGCGGATATCGCAGGCGGCCAGGGCACGGGCGATACGCGAGAGTAGGCCAGGGCGGTCGGATGTGATCACTTCCATGACGGTACGCTCGTTGCGAGTGTCATCATGAAACACGACACGGGTCTTGATGTTGAAGTGTTTGAGCTGGCGAGCCATTTGCCGCTGTACTTTGGCCGGGGTCTCCTCCGGGTGGCTGAGTAGGTGTTGCAACGTTTTTCGGATCTCTTCGAGGCGGTAGTGGCCGCGGATCGGTTCGCCATCTTCTTCGAGCACCATGTAGGTGTCGAGGGTGTGGTTGTCGCGCGAGGGAATGATGCGCGCATCCACGATGTTGAGGCCCATCTGATCCAGTGCGGTAGTCGTGGTGATGAACTGATAACCGCGGATCGGGGTGTAGAGGAAGATCTCGGTACCACCGCGTTCGGTCTGTTGGCGGAGCAGCACCAGAGACTCCTTACTGCTGTTGTGTTCAATCACACCCTGGGTATGCCAGGCGATCTCACTGCCGGAATATCGCAGGAAGTATTCATCGTCCAGTTGTCCCCAGAATTGCCGGATCCTCTCCGGGGTGATGCGCTGCAGCTGCAGCAGCTTGCGTGCCTCAACCTGGTGTTCGGCGATAATCTCGCTCTCGGCAACAGGGTTGGAGAGGCCACGCCGTAATGCCTTGTGGGTGCTATGGTAAAGCCCGGCAAGTAAAGCATCTTTCCAGGAGTTCCATACCGTAGGGCTGGTGGCGCGTATATCCGCTACGGTGAGCAGATAGAGATAGTCCAGGTACTCCTGCTTGCAGACGCTGTCGGCGAATTCGTTGATCACCTTCGGGTCGGAGATGTCCTTTCGCTGAGCTGTGGTGGACATGAGTAGGTGGTTGCGGATGAGCCAGGTGATGAGGTTTGTGTCGTAGTCGCTGAGATCATGATGGCGACAGAAAGCCTCGGCATCCGCGGCGCCGAGCACTGAGTGATCGCCACCACGGCCTTTGGCGACATCGTGGAACAGAGCGGCGATGTAGAGAAGTTCCGGTTTGGCCAACTGCTGGCTTATGCGGCTGCAGAGCGGAAATTCATGGTGGTGCTCGGGCACGGTGAAGCGACGCAGGTTGCGGATCACGAACAGGGTATGTTCATCCACCGTGTAGACATGGAACAGGTCATGCTGCATTTGTCCTACCACATTGCCGAAGGCGGGTAGATACGCGGCAAGCACGCCGTAGCGGTGCATGCGACGGAGTTGGTGGGTAACACCATGGGGCTGGCGCAGCAGTTCTATGAACAGGCTGCGGCAGCGAAGATCATTGCGGAAGTCATCGTCTATCAGGTTGCGTCTATTACGGAGCAGGCGAATTGTGCCGGCCCGCACACCTTTGAGCGCAGGGTTCTGCGCCAGCACAAGGAAGATCTCCAGCAGGGCGAAGGGGTGCTGGTCGAAGA
>JBFEYJ010000033.1:0-19376 GCA_041562215.1 Thiohalomonadaceae bacterium
AAAAATCGAAGGAGCCATCCTCCTGGTTGGGGATCAGGGTCCCGTGGTATCCCTTGAGCGGGGTATAGCCGCCGTGGCCGTCACTCACGAAGCGCATGCCCGTGCCCGCGCCGGAGACGATCACCTCGCCGCACGGCGTGAGGATGAGTTTGGCGTCGTAGTTGTGCGACCAGCCGATGCCAAGAACGCCCGGTATCGTGCTGCCCAGGCTGGAGTAGCTGCGGCTGAAACCGAGTGAGGCGCCCCGCCCGGGCAGGCTGAAATCCTCGCCCCCGAGGGAGAGGCTGCCGGATTTGACATTGACCCCGTTGACCAGGGTTTGTCCCACCGGTAGTGAGCTGGTGCCGGTGTATTCGGCGATGGCGACACCCCGCTCGATATCCTCATGGCCATCGATGTCCGAAACACCCTTGAGCTCGAAGGTGTACTCACCGGGCGGCAGATCATCCGGATGGATGTCCACGGCGTGTTCGCCCGCGGCGAAGGTTTGGTTATCGATCAGTTTTTTATCGATATTGCTGCGCAACTCTCTGAAGGAGAGTGTGATCGTTGCCGCCTGCGTCAGGGTGAAGTCGAACTGCGCGCCTTTGGGGCAGGCGCGCTGGTTCACGAAGTCCACGTCCTGGGAAATTCTCACCTTGCGGCTTACGTTTTTGAAGATCCGCTGGCGCAGTTGTAACCTGAATTTGTCGGATTTCACCTCCGCTTCCGAGCCGCGATTCAGCACCAGCTGTGCTTCGTAGCTATCCTGCATGGCGTAGATCGTCCCGCGCGGCAGCGGTACGCTCCCGTCGCCGGAGCGCTGCATTACGATCGCATAATTATCCCAAACGCCGTTCTTGAGAAAATCAACCTCGGTGGTCATGCTCATATAGTCGGTGGGCGCCACCGAGTAGTGAACATCCACCGGGAATGCGCTTTGCCCGGCTTCGGTAAGCGTGATGACCTCCGGGCTCTCCCCCAGTGACACGGTTTTGGTGATCGTGGGGTCAACGCCGTACACCCCGTTCACCACTTTGCTATAGGTCCAATCACTTCCGTCCGACCTTTTGTGACCGCCGGGATTCACCGCCCTGAATGTGATGTTATTGAGCCCGGGATATGGCCCTGTCGTCACCGTCGTCTGATAACGCCCATTGCCCAGCGAGATGCTCCCGCTGCTCCCACCGTAATTGTCCACCTGGAATGAGGTGCTATCGGCATCCGCCCGCGTCCATCCCTCTTTCTCGCTGCCGACATATAAGGTGACTTCGATGGACCGCTTGAAGGTGTCGGCGACTTTGGCCGCACTGATAAGCTTGCCTTCATCATTAATTAACGATGAGGACATGGCCATGGCCTGTTGAGTGTTGTCACAAGCTGCCGGTGTCGAATATTGCCATGAGGAGTCAGGCACGCCCTGCGCCGCGGCCTGTATGGAGAACGAATCGAGCCCCAGGCCGGAGATGACACCGGTATTGACACCGTAAACCGTGCTCTTGGCGGTGCGGGATGGGCTTCCGCAGTCACCCAGAACCGGGTTGGCGGGACACTCGCCGCTCTCGGCAGCGGCGTTGAACACGACGGAATCAACGAGCGGTGGCGGCGGCTCATCACCGCAATCGATGGGTTTGGAAGTACCGGAAGAGAATGTCACCGGAACATTCGAAACGGCGTTGTCGTACTCATCCAGTACGCTGACGATGATGGTATCGGCCCACAGGCCGGGGGATACTACAAGTAAGCCATGCGGATTTGTCCGCTTCAATTTTACGGCGTTTTTGGGATAGCCGATGGCGCGGAATGAGTCGGTCGTGAGTATTCCACCATGCGAGGCAACAGCGACGTCGATGAAATTTTGACCCGCGCGTGTCGGGTACTCATCACCCGGATTGAGCATCACGTAGACCGGAGCCTCATGGGTATATTTGCCCAGGACGAAATCCACCTGAGCAATACCCAGTTCATTCGTGGTGGCAGTGATGGGGCCGGCGACCTCCTGAATACCTGATGTGGCTGGATCGCCATCGAAGCGCCCGCCTCCCCGAGAGGTATTGAACGCGACCTCTGCTCCTTTAACGGGATTGCCATACGCATCACGCACCATCACCGCGAGGGGTGAGGACAACAAGCTTCCCACTTGACCACTCTGACCGTCAGTCGCGACGATCTTCACGATCTCCGCACCAGCGAGTGGATCGGGGTTGGCAGGCAAGGTGTTGGGCGACTGCAGCAGATCGGCCAATTCCTGCAGCGTCCAGTTCGCGGGGTCATCGGAGGTGGCCCCTCCGGCCAATGCACCGGCAATGAAATAGCCCGCCGCACCGGTTTTTGGATCTTCTACCCGCCAGACCGAGCCCTGCCATGCCTGATAACGGATCGGCTCCCGGGGGATCTCGGCACTCATCCCCAACCGGACCCAGTTTTCTATCTCTGCCTTGACACTGGCGGGATGGGCGAGCTCCGGCAGCAGTGTGGAGAGGTTGCCGCTATTGATCGAATAGACAGGTATGCCCGCCGCGCGTGCAAGCCCCAGGCCCTTGTCGGCCGAAACACTGTTAACCAGGAAATCGCGCTCGAATAATAGGTGCTCAAGCGCCGAGCCCTGTAGCGCCGATAAGCGCATCCAGTCCCTGGCGGCAGAGCTATCCGTACCCACCGGGATGGGCTCGGCGATGCGTAACGCCGCATCGAGCGTAACCCCATGCCACTTCAGCTTCATGGGCTGCCCCAGCACGCGATCGACGCTTGAGGCGTTACTGGCGATAGTCACGGCGGGAAGCGGACGGATCACGGCAACATTGAGCAACCCGGCAAGCTCATCTTCCGCACGGTTCCATTCATCAATGTAATTCAGGGCACGCCGGCTCAGCAGACGGGCAACGGGATATTCGGTATCCGCCGGATCAGCATCATGGGGGGTGATCTGCTCTTCGAGGGTGCTCACACCGGCGCTCATTTGCCGGCTGACTATCCCCATGGCGTGATAACTGCCCGCGATAAAGGTCTGTTCAATGCTCCGGCTTCCGGACGGGCCCATGAGATGCAGCTCGAAGCGGTGCTCCAGGCCTGCACCCAAAGCATCCTGTGCAACCGCGCGTTGCTTCCCGCCGATCTTGATTTGCGGGCGCAGCTTAATGAGGTAGGCCGGTACAAAATCCAGGCCGCCATATTGATTGACCAGCTTTTGATCGTCTACCGTCGCGGGGATATAGGAGAGCGTTACCCGGCCACTCGCCACCTCGGCAACCGGCACGGTGAAATCAAGAATGATGGGATCGGTGGCACCTGCCCCCTGCCGGGCGACAAAGCGAACCCGTTGTTGATAGGCGTCCGCCAGCGTAGCACTCTCGCCGGTTACCGCCACCACGCTGACCGGCAAGGAGGTTGGCAACAAGCCAATATTGAGGCCGATGATGCCCCGACTGCCCAGCTGTTGCTCGTAGCTCTCGTCAGGGGTGCTTGCCTGGAGATAGTCGGTGATCTGTTTGCGAATGCCGCTGAGAAGATCATGGCTCTGGGGTGCGGAAAGATAGGTGCTGATCACGTTGTCGGCATCGACACCGGCTTGACGGAAAGCGGCGCTGGATGGACGCGACTGATATTGCTTCAGGCTGGGCGCCAACGCCAGCCAGGTCTTGCCGGAGCCATCGACCACACTGCCGCGATAGTTGGTATAGGGCACATGCGCGGCCACCCAGGTGTGTTCTACCTCTACGGCGGCAACCCTTCCGCCCCGGATCACGGGTTTGAAGGCAACACCCGCGCGGGTCAGTGCTGTCGTGGCCTGCGCGGGCTCCTGCAGGCCAAGACTGTTCATGACCTCTTCAATCGGCAGCTCGATCACACCATGCACGTAGCGCGAAGCCAGGCCGCTGGCACGAAATAGCGCGACAAGTAAGCTTGCCTGGTCGACATCATTGCCGCTTTGTTGACGAAGGGTGCCGACAGCGCCCTTCATGCCGCCCGCATACCACTGCGTTTTTATCGAATTACGGACAAACTCGTAGATACGTATGTAGTCGTATTCAAGTTCACTGGCTTGCTGCAGTATTTCCTTCGATAACGGGGCATCAATAGAATCCGCAGTATCGGCAAGCGAGGGCTGGACCTCGCTATCGGTGGTGTTACGGTAGCTCGGTTGTATTGTCGGCGTGAGCACCGGCGCTCTTGATGCCAATTGCGCCTGCCGATAAGGCAGTGTGGAAGCGCGCAATATCGGCGCATCAGGTGTATTGCTGTCGATATTAATCGCTTTGAGTGCGGAACGGATAGTGCTTAAGGTTTTTCTCTTGAAAAAAAAGCCTTCCAGCAATGCGGCCGGATCAGCGCTGTTTCTCAGCCGCTGCAGCGGCTCATCCAGTGCCAGAACCTTCGCGATACCGGCGTGATAGGCATTTTCCGCTCCCTCAAGGCGCTGATAAAAATCACTGCCGGCCCCGACCCTTTCAAGACGTGTGCGCGTGCTTTCAAAATGCGCGGCAATAAGGAGGTGATTTGCCTTGAACTCATCGTAAGCCGCCTGCAGGGGCGAAACATCTTCAGCTGTCATCCGTCCCTTGCGGTTGATGGCATCCAGTGCCTGGCGCAGGCGCGCCATGGCATGGTTTGTGTTGCGGGCATTGGTGTCTGTCTGATGACGCGCGGCGGCGCTAGTGCGTGGTCTAAGCTGGGTTACCAGCGAGTCCACCTTCTCACCGCGTACCAGCCGGTTGACGATCTCATGTTCCAGCTTCTGTTGTTTGGGTGCCGATTCAACGGCGTAGCCGGGAAGAGAGGCCAGGCAAGCGGCAAACGTAACAACTCCGGCCGCCATGCTTCTGCGAAGTGGACACGAGCCCATTATCATCATTTGGGTATCCTGGTGAGTGGTACAACCACTTTCTGTAGGAGGTTGTGATCCGGTCGAGAAGCTTTTGGTGTGCGAAGCAGGAAGAATACGGTTTGCGAGAACGAATAGGCATCCCTGTTCAACATGACGATACGCCTGAAGTTCGATACAGGAACTTCTCCCTTTGTCTCATTTCAAGAATAAGAGGGAAAGAGTCCGGTACTCCCTGTGTTTGACTATCCATACTGTCAATCTTTTTGTTAAAACTTCTTAGTATCGCCTCTTTCCAAACAGCAACGACTGACAGAGCGATAAAGAACCGATAAAGGTTGCTGTCAAGGATGTGCTGGTTGATCCCTGTAGAGGAGTTCCGTCCGGTATGATCCCAATATTTATATTTTACCGAAATTTATTCTAATAACGCGTGGTTATGACTGTTTTCGAGTCAATTCAAACACAGTATCGTCATTATTCTCTGCCGCCTATTTATGTGGAATGCTCACGAAACGGGCTCGTACACTAAGACCCGATTATTCTCTTCGCGAGGCAACCCCGTAATTTAGACGCAGGATTTGTATGGAATTCTAACGTGGAGAGCCATGATATAGCAAGCCCCTTCCCGGCAAGGTCGTCCCGAAGGCTTCCCTATCAACAAAAACGTCTTGGTAGCAACATCCAATAGACAGCGGTTCACTTAATTCTAATGCTCTATTCCCGAATCGAATCCGGACAAAGCAACGCCGGAAGGCGGCACGCCAAACATTTGCGTGACTCATCACAACTTCAAACGGGATAGCTTCAGGCTCCGTTCAGACCTGCTCCAAACCACACATAAAATCCACTACCCGCTTGATTAATGACCTTATATATGTTGCCATTATCAACACGCTTCGTCTTTACTGAGACAGTCAGTCTTTTCTCGGGAAAATTCGGGGCGGCCAGGTAAGCTCCCATGTTTCTTTCCATGATTTCACTGATAATGTGATCCAAGGCATTGCCCGTGAAAGGCATCATGAAGACAATTCACCCACTTGCAACAATCAGGATATCAACAATGAGAATTCTGCTCATCGCCATGCTTTTTCTGTTTGCCGCCAATGTTGTGGCTGAAACACGGTATGTGGACGATCTGCTAAAAATAACCATGCGCAGTGGTCAGGGTACGACTCACAAGATCCTGCGCTCCCTGGAAAGTGGCACACAATTGGAGATCCTTGAGGATGCCGGCCAATATACCCTTGTCCGCACCAAGGATGGGCTTGAAGGTTGGGTACTAAGCCAGTACCTCACCAAGACGCCCATTGCCCGTGATCGCCTGGTCCGAGCGGAGAAACGCTTGAGCCGCCTGCAAGCTGAGAAACAGCAACTTGAACAGTCCCTCGCTGAACTCAGGCAGGAAAAAGGAACAGTGGAGAAAGCACAGCAAAACCTCACCGCCGAAACCGCGAAACTGACTGATGAACTGGAGCACCTGCGAAGTATCGCGGAACGACCAATAGAACTGGACTCGCAAAACCGAGAACTGAAGCAACAAGTCCAGGCACTTCAGCGCGAAATCGACCAACTCAAGGCAGATAATGCCCACCTTAAGGATCGCACCCAGCGCGACTGGTTTATCACCGGTGCAGGGGTCTTGCTCGGCGGGATCTTTCTCGGCCTCATCCTGCCGATGCTGCGCAGAAAGAAAAAGGCAGGGATGTTCGATTAATCAGAGCGGCTATTCCCTTCTGCCACTGGGTCAAACCATAGCGAGAACCGACATTAATCGACACCGGTCATCGCACTTTACGTCGTGACCGGTGCGCCACAGCGCAATTTAACAATTTGCCGCAACGAGATAGACCGCACTTCTGAAGGATCGTTCTGGAGCTGGAGCTGGAGCTTCAGAGCGCGTATCTCATATTTACGGTTTTTTATTTATTCATACTCTTAAATTGAGACATATTTCCCGTACCTTAGGCTATCAACAGCCGTAAGGCGGTCCTCGAGTATCTTGAACCATATTATGGTTGTCTCATTCTCCGCTTCCCACCATACCTCAATGAGTTTTATTGAATCCTGATCCTTCAATGTTTCATAAAGGTTGCCTTGATATTCATGTAGCCTATCAGACTGCCTGAATATGAAAGAGTGTTCACTGTCAGGTTTTCCATTGGCAGTTACGGCATCTCTGTAACTGACACCAATATATTCACCACTGTGTTCACGAATAGCCGCGCATGCACAAACGCTCATAATAATGAGCACAATTGTGACGAACTTAAGCATGTATGAGTTCCGGACGGAGATATCCATATGCACGCATAGTGTTAATTTCACGTCACCGAGATAAAAAGTGCTTGTGAGTAGAGGTCGCTACTATGCAGGTATAAAGACAGTCTCTCTTGATATCGCTGTTAGTGATCCACAACCCAGCAAATAAGTCACCGGAATTGCCCGAACTTTTCGGCCATCATGTATTTAGTTACATACCAGAGACTGGGACAAGCGATAGCTTCGTCGTCCATAGACGTTTTCTCCTCATCCCTGTTTATTGCTAACCTGAAGCTATGCCCTTTGCGGTGAATCTTCCAGGATCCCCTCTTCTCCGTGAAGTTTCCCGATGACCACGGCTCCGCAGGAATCGGAGAAGACATTAACAGAGGTGCGCATCATATCGAGGATGCGGTCTACAGCGAGGATCAGACCGATCCCTTCTGCGGGTAAGCCAATCGCAGCGAGGATAATGGAGATGGCAACCAGGCTGGCGGCGGGTATGCCGGCGACGCCGATGGAGGTGAGAAGTGCGACAAGCACAATCGTAAACTGCGTGACGAAGCTCAGTTCCAGACCGTAGGCCTGGGCGATGAACATGGCGGCAACGCATTCATACAACGCTGTACCATCCATATTGACAGTAGCGCCGAGCGGCAGCACGAAACTGCTGGTGCGATTGGAGACGCCGGCGTTCTTCTCCACGCACTCCATGGTGATCGGCAGGGTGGCGGAAGAAGAGGCCGTGGAGAAGGAGGTGAGCAGCGCCGGTGTCATCGCACGATAGTGGCGTAGAGGATTGACTCCGGCAACCAGCCGCAATAGCAGCGGCATGGTGATCAGCATGTGTATGGCCAATGCCAAAACAACGGAGAGGAAGAACCAGGCCAGCGGTTTGAAGGCATCGAAGCCGGTAGAGGCAACCACCTTGGCCACCAGGGCAAAAACGCCGATAGGGGCGAACAACATAACCCAGTCGGTGATCTTCATCATCGTTTCGTAGAGGCCTTGCCAGAAGTTGTACTGAGCCTCGGCGTAGGCTTCCTGGATACGCGTCATAAAGAAGCCGAACAGCAGGCTGAAGAAGATCAGCCCCAGCATCTGGCCGTCGGCGGCGGCGGCAATGACATTGGTCGGAACCATGCGCAGGAAGACCGCAACGATATCCCCTCCTCCCTTGCCAGCCACCTGTTCCTCGATGCTGCTGATGTCATCACTCAGGCCGATACGATCCTTGACCGGTCCTGCCTCATCGATGCCGGGGGCGATGACATTGACCACCGCAAGTCCGACAAGGATCGCCAGCAGGCTGGTGGTGGCGTAGTACAGTAGGGTTTGACCACCGAGACGACCGAGAGCACCTGAAGAGCCGATACCGGCGATCCCGACGATGATTGAGGAGACAATCAGTGGAACAATGAGCATCTTCAGTGCGTTGAGAAACAGCGTACCGAAGAAGTCGAAAAGGGAGTAGTAGGTGATCCCAAATAAGGCGCTCTCCTCACCGGTAGCAAGACCGGCAAGGACAGCAAGAAAGAGAGCAATGAAGATCTGCCAGTGAAGTTTCAACTTGGTGATCCCCATCATTCTCATCACTCCTTATTTGCGGATGGTAATATCCGTAGCGCTGCGTATCGTTGCGATGACACTGGCAAGATCTGCACTGGAGTCAGCCTGTTGCAGCTTCGTGACGACCTCCAGACGATCCTTATCGCTGACCTCGGCGGGCTTGCCATCTTCCACGCTGTAGAGGATGACCACAGCCTGGTCGCCTGTGGGCAATGCAACTTGCTTATATTTTTTCTCCCCATCCCCAGGCTTTGGCAGACTAAACACATCCGTGACGATAGAGCGGTCAACATCAGCAGCTTCACGGCGGATGTCCTGGCGATCGGTCCATTTGATGTCCAGGGTTTTCGCCAGTTCAGCCGGATTTTCACCTGAGCGCACACGCTCGATCACCGCAGTGGCCAACTCAGTCGCCTGGGCCTTCGCCTTGTCTCGCTTGAGTGTGCTAACGATTCCGGCCTTTACCTCTTCAAGTGGACGCTGAGCCTCGGGTTGATGCTCTTTCAAGCGCAGCACCACCATATGGTTACGCTCCACCTCGATGGTCTCGCTATTATTGCCGCGAGCAAGCACCTCATCACCAAAGGCTGCACTGACCACCTTGGGCTCGGCCGCAATACCGGGGCCTCCATTGCGACTGAAGAATGGGCTGGTCTTGATTGGGAGATGCAATTCTTCCGAGGCGGTGACAAGACTTTCCGGATGCTCGTAGGTCAGGTTGGCAAGCTGCTCTGCCAGGTCATAGTATTGCTTGTCAGCTCGTTCTGTCTGGATCTCCTTTCGAATGGCATCCTTGACCTCGTCAAAGGGTTTTACGGCGCCACCGCGGATATCCTCAAGCTTGATAATGTGGAATCCAAAGCTGCTGCGCACCAATTCACTGACATCGCCCTTCTTCAGGACGAATGTCGCTTCTTCGAAGGCAGGATCCATCACACCCTTGCCAAAGAATCCGAGATCACCGCCTTGCGAGGCAGATCCGGGATCATTGGACTCGGTCTTGGCCAGAGCGGCAAAGTCCTCGCCGTTGCGGATTCGTGCCAGAAGGTTCTCGGCCTTTTCCTTTGCAGCCGCAATTGCCTCGTCACTGCTATCGCCGGACACCTGAACCAGTATGTGGCTCGCCTTTCGTTCCTCAGGAGTGGTGTAGTTGATTTTCTGCGATTCATAACGCTCGCGAACTTGCTCCTCGCCAACCTTGATGGTGTCGGCGATATCGGCAATATTCAGCTCAAGGTAGTCTACTCTGACTCGCTCGGGCTGCATGTATTCCCCTGAGTGCTGTTCGTAGTAAGCAGAAACCTCTTCATCACTGACTTGCACGGCTTCTTTGAACTTTTCAATCGGCACGGTCAGGTAGGCAATATTGCGTTCCTGCTGTTTAAGGCGCAGGTATTCATCCACTTCGTTTCCAGTAATGAAAGCGGTCTCTCTGATTCCACCGGTAAACTGGGCAGCAAGCAGGTCGCGGCGCACACGCTGCTCAAAGGTGCCCGGGAGCATGCCCTGTGCTCGCAGCAATTGCTGGTAGCGGGTATTGGAGAATTTACCATCCTCATGGAAGGCGTCAATATCAAGGATTGTCTGCGCCAGAGTGGTATCACCGATGCGCATGCCGCTATCGCGCGCAGCCTGTACCAGGATCTCCTGTTCAATGAGCTGCTCCAACATCTGGGAGCGAATCATTTCATCAGAGAACATTGCCGGAAGTTTGCCGCCGAACATTTGCTCCAGGCGCTGCCGCTGCTGCATGGTGGCAGACTGAAGCTGTCCCTGAGAGATCTCGGCTCCGTCGACTTTAGCGACACTGGTGTCACCGCCGCCACTGAAATATTGATTAATGCCAAAAAGAGCAAAGGTGAGGATGATGGCGCCGACAATGATCCAGGCGATAACGCCCTGAGCGCGTTCACGAATGTATTGAAGCATAATGGCTAACGCTCCTGCGGCCAGTAAAAAGATTTATTCTAAATAACCGTTCCGAACCACACCAGGGTTATTCGGCCGCTGAAGCGACAGCTGAGTGTGGCAGGCCCTGAATAATTATTCAGACTCTTAATGTCTTAAAAACTTGCGCGATCCATGTCGCATGCGACGACCACGCGAACTTTGAAATATCGGACTAAAAAAAGAAAAAAAAAGGCGCATCAAGGATGCGCCTTTTTATTCAGATGGCGGAGCGGACGGGACTCGAACCCGCGACCCCCGGCGTGACAGGCCGGTATTCTAACCAACTGAACTACCGCTCCAAAACTTCTATTATTAAATTGGTGGGTGCTGCAGGGATCGAACCTGCGACCCTCGCCTTGTAAGGGCGATGCTCTCCCAGCTGAGCTAAGCACCCTAAATCAGAGCGCGCTAGTTTACTGCATCCTTAAGTGCTTTACCAGCCTTAAAGCTGGGATTTTTTGCAGCAGCGATATTAATGGTTTCACCGGTGCGTGGATTACGGCCAGTGCGCGCTGCGCGCTCACGAACCATAAAGGTACCAAAGCCGATCAGGCTAACGGTATCGCCACTCTTCAGGGCGCCGGTTACAGCTTCAATCATGGAATCCAGAGCACGGCCGGCAGCAGCTTTGGAAATATCGGCACCAGATGCGATTGCATCGATCAATTCGGATTTGTTCACAAACTTCTCCCCTAGATTAATCGTCTCTACCAAATGTAAAAAGACGTTAGACTCTTCCTTACAAAAAAACACCGCCATCTGTTTTTGCGATTATGGCGGCCCATGTAACTTGCCCGAATTTATACCAATTGGCTCTCTGCACTGTCAAGCAAAGAAATGTGAAAGAGCTAGCAATGATGCGCCTTTGCACGATGTTTGCGCATATAGAATGCAATAAATGTGTCAAAGCGCATCATTAAGGCAGGAAAAAAAGCCCTTCCAGTCACAAACTGGGCATACAACTGAATATTAGTGTGTATGAATACTCTTAGGCTTATCGCTCTCTTTTTTATTGACCAGCTCAAGAAGCTCCTCTTCGGTTAAGGGCTTCGGTTTGCTGACAAGGGCAATATCGAGCACTTCATCGATCCATTTCACCGGATGGATTTCCAGATTCTGTTTGATGTTATCCGGCACCTCTTCCAGGTTACGACGATTCTCCTCAGGGATCAGTACCGTCTTGATACCGCCACGATGTGCCGCCAGCAGTTTTTCCTTAAGGCCACCGATCGGCAACACCGCACCACGCAGGGTGATCTCGCCGGTCATCGCCACATCCGCTCTCACAGGAATCCCGGTGAGAGCGGAAACCAGGGCCGTACACATGCCGATACCGGCACTTGGGCCATCCTTGGGGATTGCCCCTTCGGGAACATGAATATTAATATCCCTGTTCTCATAGAAGTCCGGTTTAATACCCAGTGACGCCGCACGGCTGCGTACGACGCTCATCGCCGCCTGGATCGATTCCTTCATCACATCGCCAAGCTGACCGGTAATAACATGCTTGCCTTTGCCGGGGACCACGGCGGTTTCTATGCTGAGAAGCTCGCCACCCACCTCGGTCCAGGCCAAGCCGGTAACCTGGCCGATCTGATCCTTTTCCTCGGCCAGGCCGTAGCGGAAACGGCGAACACCAATCATATCCTCAAGCTGTTCTTCCGTAACACTGACCTTCTCGCCTGCTTCCTTGAGCACAAGCTGCTTGACCACCTTACGGCATATCTTGGCGATTTCTCGCTGCAGGTTGCGCACCCCCGCTTCCCGGGTGTAGTAGCGGATCAGGCCGAGCAATGCATCATCAGTGATCTCCAGCTCATCGCTACTGATGCCATTGGCTTTCTGCTCCTTGGGAACCAGGTACTTGCGGGCAATGTTCAGCTTCTCGTCTTCGGTGTAACCGGCGAGGCGAATCACCTCCATACGATCGAGCAGCGGACCCGGAATATTCATCGAATTGGAGGTAGCGATGAACATAACATCCGACAGATCGTAGTCTACCTCCAGGTAGTGGTCGCTGAAGGTGTGGTTCTGTTCCGGATCGAGCACCTCAAGCAGTGCCGATGCCGGATCACCGCGGAAATCCTGCGCCATCTTGTCGATCTCATCGAGCAGGAACAGCGGGTTGCGGGTTTCCACCTTGGCAAGGTTCTGAACAATCTTTCCGGGCATTGAGCCGATATAAGTGCGGCGGTGACCGCGGATTTCGGCCTCGTCACGCACACCGCCCAACGCCATGCGGATAAACTTGCGATTAGTTGCACGGGCGATGGACTGCCCCAGAGAGGTCTTGCCCACCCCGGGCGGCCCTACCAAGCAGAGGATCGGCCCTTTGAGTTTTTTCACGCGCTGCTGCACAGCCAGATATTCGAGGATGCGCTCTTTCACCTTGTCGAGGCCGTAATGATCCTCATCCAGTACCTGTTCAGCCAGGGCCAGGTCGTGACGCACCTTACTCTTTTTCTTCCATGGCACCTGCACCAGCCAGTCGATGTAGTTACGCACCACGGTGGCTTCGGCCGACATGGGCGACATCATCTTGAGCTTGTTCATTTCGGCGGTGGCCTTTTTGATGGCCTCCTTGGACATGCCCGCCTTTTCAATCTTCTGTTCCAGCTCCTCCAGCTCATTTGGCGCCTCTTCGAGCTCGCCGAGTTCTTTCTGGATCGCTTTCATCTGCTCGTTGAGGTAGTACTCGCGCTGACTCTTCTCCATCTGACGCTTGACGCGGCTACGAATTCGTTTTTCCACCTGCAGCAGATCGAGCTCGGATTCCATCAACGCCAGAAGGTGCTCAAAGCGATCACGGAGGTTGGTGATCTCGAGGATCTCCTGCTTCTCTTCGATCTTCAGCGACATATGCGCGGCGATGGTATCGACCAAGCGATTAGGATCTTCGATGCCGGATAGCGAGGTCAGGACCTCCGGCGGCACTTTTTTATTCAGTTTGACGTATTGATCGAACTGGTTCATCACAGAGCGGGACAGAACTTCGGCCTCACGTTCGTCCAGTGGCTCACCTTCCAGCATGCTTATCTGTGCCGTAAAGTAGCTTTCACCTGTCATGAAATTGATGATCTTGGCGCGCTTGCCCCCTTCGACCAACACCTTGACCGTACCATCAGGGAGCTTCAGTAACTGCAGGATGGTCGATAGGGTACCGATACGGTAGATGTCCTCTTCGCTGGGATCATCCTCTGAGGCGGTTTTCTGGGCCACCAGAAGGATCTCCTTGTCAGCGGCCATGGCGGCTTCCAACGCTTCAATCGATTTGTCACGACCGACGAAAAGCGGAATCACCATGTGGGGATAAACCACCACGTCGCGCAGGGGCAGCACCGGGATCTGACGCAGCGGCTCTGCCACTTCTGAAGTTTTGTCCTGTGATTCCATTGTATATTCCTCTCACGTCTAACGGCGTTCTTACGCCGAGAGATTGTTCCGACTGCGGAAAAACCCAGCAACTTAGTATGATTTTAGTATGCGGACAGCAGGCAGGCCAATCAAGATAAAAAGAGCAGTGAGTCATAAAAAAGGTGCGGCAACCCTGCCACACCTTTTATGTTTAACATCAGTCACCTGCAGCAACAGATTGCTCGGTGTTCCCGTAGATCAGTAACGGTTCTGATTCACCTTTAATGACACCTTCATCGATCACGACTTTACTGACGCCCTCCATTGAGGGAAGGTCATACATGATATCCAGCAAAGTCGTTTCAAGGATGGACCTCAGACCACGAGCACCGGTTTTACGCTCCATGGCTTTTCGGGCGATCTCGCGCAACGCCTCGTCGCGAAACTCCAGCTCGACATCTTCCATCTCAAAGAGTTTGCTGTACTGCTTGACCAGGGCGTTCTTCGGCTCGGTCAGGATGCTGATCAAAGCCTCTTCGTCCAGCTCTTCAAGAGTGGCATGTACCGGCAGTCGGCCGACAAATTCCGGGATAAGTCCGTACTGCACCAGATCCTCAGGCTCCACACTGAACAGTACTTCGCTGACGCTCTTGCCCTCATCCTTGCTCTTGACCTCGGCAGAAAAACCGATACCACCCTTCTCGGAGCGATTCCGGATCACCCGCTCAAGGCCGGCAAAGGCACCACCACAGATAAACAGGATGTTGCCGGTGTTGACCTGCAGAAATTCCTGTTGCGGGTGCTTGCGGCCACCTTGCGGCGGAACCGAGGCAACGGTGCCCTCGATCAGCTTAAGCAGCGCCTGCTGAACCCCTTCACCCGAAACGTCACGGGTGATTGAGGGATTGTCTGACTTGCGTGAGATCTTGTCGATCTCATCGATGTAGACGATACCGGTCTGCGCCTTCTCTACGTCGTAGTCGCACTTCTGCAACAGCTTCTGGATGATATTCTCAACATCCTCGCCAACGTAGCCGGCTTCGGTCAAGGTCGTGGCATCGGCGATGGTGAATGGCACATTGAGCAAACGCGCAAGCGTTTCGGCCAGCAGGGTCTTACCACTGCCGGTGGGACCGACAAGCAAGATGTTGCTCTTGGCCAGCTCAATCTCGTCCTTCTTCTGCCCGACATCAAGGCGCTTGTAGTGGTTATAGACTGCTACGGATAGCACCTTCTTGGCGCGCCTCTGCCCGATGACATACTCATCGAGTCTGGCGTTGATTTCATGTGGCGTAGGCAGCTTAGTGTGGCCGTTACCGACGGTCTCCTCCTGTATCTCTTCGCGAATGATGTCGTTACACAGCTCGACACACTCGTCACAGATGAATACAGAGGGCCCGGCAATCAGCTTGCGCACTTCATGCTGGCTCTTTCCACAGAAGGAGCAATACAGCAACTTGCCGTTATCGTCGCCCTTGTTGGTCGTGTTATCGCTCATGACCCTTTCCCGTCTGGCTTATACATAAGTTACAACATGCAGAGTCCAGCAAAAATTTTCAACCCCGAATACGCCACATAGCGCCTCAGGTCGCAATTATTCGCCTTCCTTTACACGTCTATCGAGGACCTTATCAATCAGGCCATATTCCGCGGCTTCCTGACCGTTCATGAAGTTATCACGCTCAGTATCCCCCTGGATACGCTCAAGTGATTGCCCGGAGTGACTGGAGAGAATGCGGTTCAGCTGGTCTCGTACCTTCAAGATCTCACGGGCATGAATTTCGATATCAGTGGCCTGCCCCTGATAGCCACCCAGCGGCTGGTGAATCATGACCCGGCCATGAGGCAGGCAATAGCGCTTTCCCGCAGCGCCGCCGGCCAGCAGCACGGCACCCATGCTTGCCGCCATACCGATGCACATGGTGCTGACCTGGGGCCTGATGAACTGCATGGTATCGTAAATCGCCAGGCCGGCACTGACCGAACCACCGGGGGAATTGATATAGAGATGGATATCCTTATCCGGATTCTCGGACTCGAGGAACAACAGCTGGGCCACGATCAGGTTGGCCATATGATCTTCAACCGGACCAACAGCGAAGATCACACGCTCCTTAAGCAAGCGTGAGTAGATATCGTAGGCACGCTCGCCGCGGGAGGTCTGTTCGACGACCATGGGCACAAGGCCCAGGTTCTGTACGTGTTGTGCACCGTTCATCATGCTGTTGTCGGTCATCGTCTCGTATTCCTATTCAGTATAGTCCTGCTTAAGCCCGACCCATAACTTCGTCGAAGCTGCTCTTCTTTTCAGTAACCTTGCCCTGTGCAAAGACCCACTCAACTACGGCATCTTCCAGAGCAACGCTTTCAATCTCAGACAAACGCTTCTTATCAGCGTAGTACCAGTTAACCACTTCGTCAGGTTTCTCGTAAGTGGCAGCGATCTCCTCGACCTTGGCGCGCAACTGCTCTTCGCTTATCTTGATATCCTTGCTCTTAACCAGCTCGGACAACACCAGACCCAGAGTCACACGGCGCTCAGCCTGCTCAGTGAACATAGAGGCGTCCAGATCGACCCCTGACTTACCCTGAGGGGTGTACATCTGCTGTACCATCTGACGCTTGAGGCCCTCGGCTTCCTGCTTGACCAGGGCGGCGGGAACCTCAACCTTGTTCAACTCCATCAACTTGTCCATCGCCGCCTGCTTGTTACGTGCAGCGATCGCCTGTTTCATTTCGCGCTCCATATTCTGGCGCACTTCCTGACGCAGAGACTCGAGGCTGCCATCGCCAATTCCGAAGCTCTTGGCAAATTCTTCATCGATTTCAGGCAGTTCAGGCGCCTCTACCTTATTCACCTTAATCTGGAACTGAACCGGCTTGCCGGCCACTTCTTTATGCGCATAGTCCTCAGGGAACTCCAGGTCAAGAGTCAGCTCATCGCCGGTCTTGGCTCCGGTCAGCCCCTTTTCGAAGCCGTTGATCATGCGACCGGAACCGAGGGTAATCGGTACATCCTTGCCGCTGTTTCCGGAGAACTCTTCTCCTTCAATAGTGCCTGTAAAATCAATATTCAAGCGATCGCCCTTCTTTGCCTTACGCTTGACCTCTTTCCAGCCGGCTCGCTGCTGACGCAGATTGTCCATCATCTTTTCAAGATCTTCGTCAGTGATCTCGGCAACGGCCTTCTCAAGTTCGCTTCCCGCGACCTCAGCAAGCTCTACCTTAGGCATCACCTCAATGGTAGCGGTGTACTCGAGATCCTTTCCAGGCTCCATCACCTTGGGCTCGATGGTAGGCATACCGGCAGGCTGCAGATTTTCCTGGTTGACCGCTTCGAAGTAACTTGCCTGGATGACCTCACTAACCACCTCATCGCGTACCTGTTTGCCATATTGCTGGGCAACCACCTTCATCGGTACTTTGCCGGGGCGGAAGCCCTTAACCTTGGCAGTACGGGAAAGACGCTGCAGACGGTTCTGCACCTCTTTTTCGATACGCTCCTGTGGCACGGCTACGTTCAAACGGCGCTCGAGGCCACCGGTCTCTTCAACTGAAACCTGCATGTTTACTCCTCAACAATCAATCAGAAAAAATAATAGTTAAAACCGCAATGCTCCCGGTGACCATGCATAATCACCTGAAACATACGCGGTTCTGGGAATTTGGTGCCGTCCCCGAGACTCGAACTCGGACAGGTTACCCCACCAGAACCTAAATCTGGCGTGTCTACCAATTCCACCAGGACGGCAAATTTTGATACTGCAATTCGCGACAATATAGCGAAGGCAAGAAAGACTCCTCGCCCTGCGGGGGCCAAACAGGTCTCCGGCTTGTCCGCGAACCCGGCCATTACTCCCCGGTCCGGTACGAAGCGGAGATTATACCTTATACACGAGGTAGGAAGACACCCCCGGTAAGTACACGGCCCGGGCCCCAAACGCGGCACAGCGGAAACCCTTGGTGGGCCGTGTAGGATTCGAACCTACGACCAATTGATTAAGAGTCAACTGCTCTACCAACTGAGCTAACGGCCCCGCAAGGGAGCAAATTTAAGCAGAAACCGGCCTCCCCGGCAAGCAGATATTGATGCATGTCTCACAGCCTGTACCCGCTCCCGCCACTCTTTGCCCCTTCTAATGGAACGGGTTATGCTATACGCCATCAAGTTAATCACAAGACCAAGAGTGGACTGATGATGAGCGATTTCGACAACACCTTACTCGGCAATTCCCCTGAATTTAACAGTGTTATCCGATCTGCGAAAATCATTGCCGCTACTGACGTCACCGTGCTGGTCCAGGGCGAAAGTGGTACCGGTAAGGAGCTGCTGGCGCAGGCCCTGCACCGTTCAAGTCCCCGTCGGGATGCACCCTTTGTCGCCATCAACTGTGCGGCCCTGCCCGAATCACTAGTGGAATCCGAGCTGTTCGGCCACCGCAAGGGAGCCTTTACCAGTGCGACGGAGAACCAGTCCGGGCGAATTCGCGCCGCCGAGGGTGGTACAGTCTTTCTCGATGAAATCGGCGAGTTACCACTCGCTATCCAGGCCAAGCTATTGCGGTTTCTTGAGTCAGGTGAGTGCCAGGCGGTGGGAGAGAACACCCCTCGCAAGGTCAACGTTCGCGTCATTACCGCCAGCAACCGCGATCTCTATAAACTGGTCCGCCAGGGCCAGTTCCGCGAAGACCTCTATTACCGCCTCAATGTGGTGCCGCTAGAGCTCCCGCCGTTGCGCCAGCGGCGTGGCGACATGGCCCTGTTACTGGAGCGGCTCACCGCCCAGCTTGCCACCCGGTACGGCCTTGAAGCTCCGCGCTACAGCAGCAAAGCAATCACCCGTCTGGAAGGTTACACCTGGCCGGGAAACATCCGAGAGCTGCGCAATTTTTGCGAGCGCATGGTCGTACTGCTCAGCGGACGCACCATCGACGTGGAAAACCTGCCTCAAGAGATCACCTGCCACCAACGTGTAACGAGCAACGCGCGATTCACCCTCCCCGACAGCGGCATCAGCCTCGATGAACTGGAACAGGAGATGATCCGCCAGGCCCTTGAGCGCACCCACGGCAACCGCAGCCGCGCCGCACGACTGCTGGGACTCTCCCGCGATACCCTGCTCTATCGCATCAAGAAGTACGCGTTGGCCTAAAAAGAGTTATTCCCCGCAAAGAGGCAAACGCCGCCATGGATGGCGATGTAAGACAAGGTTATCTACTGAAGTAAAGTGATGTCCTCAACCTCTCGGCCGGATTAAACCTATGTCCATCCGACATTGAGGCGGTCATGAAGCACGGCTCATTCTAAGCGACAATCACCTCACGAAAAGGATGATTGATTCCCTAGTGTTGCTGGCGAGAACACTTGCCCTCCCCTTAATTTCACCGACAAATTCATCCACAAATTTACAGGGATGTGCCATAGAAAAAAGGTTCTTCTC
>JBFEYJ010000034.1:0-19347 GCA_041562215.1 Thiohalomonadaceae bacterium
CACGTCATGGGCGGTCTTTTGCGCCATCTCCCATAGGCCGTTGTGGCCGGGAAAATCGCCATAGTCGTGACCGAGCGCACGCAGGTGCTCGCGCAACATGACAAAATGGCTCGCCTCTTCGTCGGCAACTCGCAGCCAGTCGGTGTAGTACTCGCATGGCATGCCGCGAAAACGGTAGACGGCATCGAGGCCGAGATTGATCGCATTGAACTCGATATGAGTAAGGGCATGAAACAGCACCGCCCGCCCCTCCACCGTCACCGGCTTACGCTTTGGCAGGTCGCGCGGCTGGACCAATTCGGGTTTCTCGGGGCGTCCGGGAACCGGTACCGCTTCCACCGGAACGCCCTCCTCCAGCGAGAGCGCATCTTCACGCCAGGCGGCGGCAAGGGCGTGGGTAAGGCGCACCTTCTGGTCCGGGTCGGCGCACATCAACGCCTGGAAGGCGGCGGTAAAAAGGTTGCGATCGCTCATGGTGCAGGATTGTATCACTTCAAGCGCCGACCGGATGCGGCCAATGGGCAGCCACCACAAAACCCCGGCTCCATTCTCGCCACAGCCCGGTATCATCACACCACAGCCCGGCCAACAAGAGGGGTTTATCTGAGCCTTCGAAGTGCTGGTGCACAAAGGCGAGCAGCGCCTCACGCGACATACCCGGCATCTTCTCTCTGCTGCGCACTGCCGAGAGCCATTGAAGGCGCGGGAGTGAACACCAGCGCTCACTTTCACTCCGGAACGGGAGACGCTCAACCTCAGGGGCATGGCACCACCAGCCCTTGAGGTGCCACGGTGAGATCTCGGCTGGAACGGTATCCGGCCTGCACGAAACGCCGGTGGCGGGATAAAAAAGATAGCCCTTGATGAAAGCCCGTGAGTCCAATGTCCCTATCCCCATACGCTCCAGCAGGGGAGCTGCCGTGGGATGGGCGGCGAGCGGGAGTTGCCGGGCGAACACCTTTTCCACTTTGTTATGCAGGGTATCGCGGGGGTTGGGCCCCAGCCACTCAACACGACCATCAGGCTGCCGAAAACGGAGGAAGAACTTCACCGCAGCCTCCCAGTGATAGTCGATGTCGAGGAATCGGTCCCGAAACAGAAAATCGAATTCGCCAACAGCCCGCGCCTCTCCCTTCACCTGCAAACGTACCGCATGGACGGCCATGCGTCGCCAGTGACGCAACCAGTATTCGATTAATGCCTCGAAATAGTGGCCAAGAAGGCGGCTGTGCCGCGCGGACAGCCAAGCGGTCAACACTTCAGGCTCCCTGTCCAGCTCACGCAGCCAGGGGATGCGATCATAAAAAGCGAGGCGGCACCAGGCATCACTGACGCGATCATCGCCCTCATCCATGATTAGCGATGCACTGGAAATAACCCAGGCCAAATCACGTACCGCATGATGGCGAAACTCGACGCGCATGCCAGTCCCTACTCTACCCCACCCCACCTCCAGCCGATCACCAGGTCCATGACGTTGGTGCCGGTCGGCCCGGTTTCAATGAGGTCACCGCTCAGTTCGAGAAAGCTCCCGGAATCGAAGCGGCTCAAAGCTTCAGCAGCAGACATGCCTTCTCTCTCGCCACGGAGAACCGTCTCCCCGTCGACCACTGCTCCGGCGTCCTCGGTGGGACCGTCGCTGCCATCAGTCCCCGCGGCGAGCAACAAGACATTCCTTCTGCCTGCCAAGTGTCTTGCCGCCGCCAGCGCCAGATGCTGATTGCGACCTCCCCGACCGGGATTGGCTGGCAGGCGTACACTGCTCTCGCCGCCCCATAACGTGATGCCGGGCTTGCCATCCAGTAGCTCACGGCAAAAACGCCCTGCCAGCTCAACAACCTCCCCCTGAAAATGGCCGTAATGGTCATGAACAGCAATCCCGAGAGCTACCGCCTTCGCTTCGGCGGCGCGACGTGCCTTTTCGTTGTCGGCAATGATGTGGCTCTCAATCATACGAAAAACAGGGTCATCGGCCTGCGGCTCCGGCAACGCCATGCGCAGCAGGTCGTGCAAAAAGGAGGGAATTTCACCTTCCAGGGATGAAGGCTCTAGCGTAGAGGGGAGCAGCATGCCCGATCCGATCACTGCCGGCTCATCGCCAGGCACGTCAGAGATCATCAGCTGCACGCAACGTCGCCCGCGCAGATAGGCCGCCAATCGTCCGCCCTTGATGCGGGAAAGGCGCTTGCGGATCGCATTCATCTCCTTGATCGGCAGGCCGGAGGCGAGCAGCCAACGATTCAGTTCAGAAAGGTGAGCCTGATCCCTCCCTTCCGGCAAAACCTCCACCAGCGCCGAAGCGCCTCCCGAGACGAGAAACAACAGCGGAAGACCCTCGGGAAGGTCGTCCAGGAAATCAAGCAGCGCCTCCCCGGCGACGAGGCTGCTCTCATCCGGCACCGGATGGGCGCTTTCCAGTTGGATGAAACGCGCAGGGTCAAGGCTTGGATCGCCATGACCGTACTTGGTAATGACCAGTCCGCGGTTCAATTGCCGGCCGAGACCCTGCACCGCACCGCGGGCCATCGCCGCCGCGGCCTTTCCGATGGCGACAACCGCCCACTCGCCCTCAAGCGGGTTCGCGCTCAGCCAGGCGTTCACCGCACGATCCCCTGCCACTGCCTGCAGCGCTGACCGGTAGATCTGCAACAGCTGTGTTCTTCTGTCGATATAATTCACCATGAAACCCACAGCGCAAACGCAGAGCATCGTTTTCCTGTGGTGAAAGCGGAGTTAACATGAAACGCGACCGCCTCGCTCAGTCTCTTCACCCTCAGGGCTGATAGCGAAACAGGCCATAGGTGAACTTCTGCTCACCACCTGCCGGGGTTGTATGGTGTTCTTCCCGACTTTCGACGAACACGAAACGCTCCCCCAGCGTGGCACGCATTTTTGTGACATCGTAACGCTCCACCGGGAGGCCGCTGCAGCGTTCGGGGCCATCCAGCGCAAAAGTGGCAAGAATCAACCAGCCACCGGCCTGCAGCGTCTTCTCGAGGACATCGAGATAACACTGTCTGTCTTCATTTGCGGTCAGGAAATGAAACACCGCCCGATCGTGCCACAAGACATAGCGGTGAGGAGGTTCAAAGGCGGTGACATCGGCAACGTACCACTCGACCATGTCAGCGCGGCCACACAGACGTGCCCTGGCACACTCAAGTGCCGCCGCCGATATATCGAGCACCGCGACATGACTGAAATCCCGCTGCAACAGGTTATCCACCAGCAAAGAGGCTCCACCGCCGATGTCGATGAGCGCGTCTTCCTTTGCCACCCCGCTTCTCTGAATCAACTGCAGGGAGGTTTCCGGATACTCCTGATACCAGCTGACCGCGGTACTCTCCTTGCCGCGGTAGACCTCTTCCCAGTGGTTCCGTCGTTCACCGCCCATGTCACCTCCATGGATGTCGTTACATGCTACGTGAGGGTACCTCTAACACGGAACAGTAAATCTTGTCCATAATTGACGCTTGTTGTATCAGGGTATTCTTCCGCTGATTACACGCCTAAACCGCGGGCCAAGTCCCGCTTAAGATCTTCGATCTCCTCCAGCCCGACGGAAATACGCAACAGACCATCGGCGATACCTGCGTCCAGGCGCTGCTCGGGCGTAAGGCGGCCATGGGTGGTGGTGGCCGGATGGGTAATCGTGCTCTTGGTATCGCCGAGGTTGGCGGTAATGGAGATCACGCGGGTGGCGTCGACCACCTTCCAGGCCTGCTCCTTGCCGCCTTCGAGCTCGAAGGAGAGGATACCGCCGTGGCCACTCTGCTGGGTGGAGGCAAGGTCATGCTGCGGATGGGAAGCCAGACCTGGATGGTGCACGCGCTTCACTCCTGGTTGCTGCTCCAGCCACTGCGCCAGTTCGAGCGCATTGTCACTGTGTGCGCGCATGCGCAGACTCAGGGTCTCCAGCCCCTTGAGAAAGATCCAGGCGTTGAAGGCGCTCATGGTCGGTCCGGCACTACGCAGGAAGCTGTAGACCTGGTTGCCGACCAAGTCGGCACTACCGACCACAGCGCCGCCCATGGCGCGGCCCTGGCCGTCGATGTATTTGGTGGCCGAGTGGATCACGATATCCGTACCAAGCTTGAGCGGCTGCTGCAATGCCGGGGTGCAGAAGCAATTATCGACCACCAGCAGGCAGCCCTTGCTGTGAGCCAGCTCCGCCAGTCGTCGGATATCCGCCACCTCGGTGAGCGGGTTCGACGGTGTCTCCAGGAACAACAAGCGGGTATTTGGGCGAATCGCCTGCTCCCAGGCATCATAGTCGGTCAGCGGCACATAGCTGGTCTCGACACCGAACTTGGCCATGAAATTGTTGAACAACACCACGGTGGTGCCGAACACGGAACGGGAGGAGACAATGTGATCACCGGCTTTGAGCAACCCCATGCAGGTCGAGAGGATCGCCGCCATGCCGGAGCTGGTGGCGACACAGCTATCCCCCCCTTCCAGCGCGGCAAGGCGTTGCTCGAAAGTGCGCACCGTGGGATTGGTGAAACGGGAGTAGATGTTGCCCGGCTCCTCACCACTGAAACGGGCCGCAGCATGCGCGGCGCTGTTAAAGGTAAAGCTGGAGGTGGGGAAGATCGGCTCGCTCTGCTCCCCTTCACTGGTGCGCACCTGTCCGGCGCGTACCGCAAGGGTATCGAAACCCAGCTCATCCCAGTCATCGCGTGAAATCGTCATCGCATTGTTCCTTTGTCATGGATGCTGCGGGCACAAAAAAACCCGCCAAAGCCAAACGCCAAAGCAGGTTTCTTTTACCTCGCTTTAGCAGCATTTGTAATGCGCCCGCAAGCTGAACTCAAATCGGCGCTGGTATTGAGAATATGCAGGGATGAGATCGAAGTCAAGTCCCCTTTTTCAGGTGCTGCCCACAACTTTTCGTGTACTTCAGGCCAATTGACCTGAACGATGTCCCGGGCCAAATCCCCGCCCGGCACACAACAAACTAATTCCTTTGTATCCTCGACAATGTGTTCCTGACATTACCTCCCACAGTAATCCAAGACGAACGACGTTGCGTTAAAAAAGGCGTTATCAGGAATTATTGTGCATCTCAATCACTGCGTTCTCGCGCTCTTCCTTGACCGAGTCACTGCGGCAGTTCTCCAGTTTTTTCAGGTACTCAGGTGTGATATCGCCGGTGATGTATTCGCCGTTGAACACGGAGGTATCGAAGCGGGTGACATTGGTCTTGTTCTTTTTGTAGAGCACAGCGGAAATCAGATCATCGAGTTCCTGGTAGAACAAGCGATCGGCGCCAATGGCCTCAGCGATCTGCTTTTCATCGCGGTTGAAACCAATGAGTTCAGATGAGGTCGGCATGTCGATGCCATAAACATTGGGAAAGCGCACCGGCGGCGCGGCCGAGGCGAAATAGACCTTATTGGCGCCGGCATCCCGGGCCATCTGGATGATCTGCTGTGAGGTGGTGCCTCGCACGATGGAGTCATCGACCAGCAACACATTTTTCCCCTTAAACTCCAGTTCGATCGGATTGAGTTTCTGGCGCACCGATTTCTTGCGCTGCTGCTGGCCGGGCATGATGAAAGTACGGCCGATATAGCGATTTTTAATGAAGCCTTCCCGGTAATTCACACCAAGATGGTTGGCTAGTTGCAGCGCAGAGGTGCGGCTGGTATCCGGGATAGGGATCACCACATCGATATCGTGGTCCGGCCACTGCTCCAGCATTCGCTTGGCAAGATTTTCCCCCATCCGCAGTCGGGCCTTGTAAACCGAGATGCCGTCGATAATGGAGTCGGGGCGGGCAAAGTAGACGTACTCGAAGATGCATGGCGAATGAACGGGGTTATCCGCACACTGGCGCGAATGGAAATTTCCGGCCATGTCGATGAACACCGCCTCGCCCGGCTCGACATCTCTCAGGTGCTCGAATCCCAGAGCATCGATGGCAACACTCTCGGAGGCGACGACATATTCGTCACCCTGCGCCGTGGTACGCTTTCCGATCATCAGTGGGCGGATGCCGTTGGGGTCACGGAAAGCGACGATACCGTAGCCAATGATCAAGGAAACGACAGCGTACCCTCCCTTGATCCGGCGGTGCACACGGGTGACCGCATCAAAAACATCGTTCTCATCAATGCGAAACTTGCCCTGGCGCTGCAACTCGTGGGCAAAGACGTTTAGCAGGATCTCCGAATCGGAACTGGTGTTGATGTGACGAAGGTCCTCACGGAACAAATCTTCCATCAGGGTGTCGGCGTTGGTCAGGTTACCGTTATGCGCCAAAGCGATGCCGTAAGGGGAGTTGACATAGAACGGCTGGGCCTCGGCCGACGAAGAGCAGCCGGCGGTAGGATAGCGAACATGGCCGATCCCTACGTTTCCCTGCAGACGCAGCATGTGACGGGTATGGAACACGTCACGCACCAGGCCGTTATCCTTGCGCAAGTGAAGACGGGTGTCGTCACAGGTCATGATGCCGGCGGCATCCTGGCCGCGATGCTGCAAAACGGTCAGACCGTCATAAATCATCTGATTGACGGGCCCTTTACCTACGATGCCGATAATACCGCACATGCTTTCAACTACCTCATAAACCGTTAAGTGCAGGGTCGATTCAATATCGAATGTTATTGGCGATATCAGGGGGCAGGAACTGCCGCAGCCAAATCGCCATGTCCTGGAAATAGTGCAATAACTGAGACGCTTTCCACCAGGGATCCTGAGGCATCGGCGTCATCCCACCGATAAGCACCAATACGGCGACTATCAGGGCGCCACGAGCGACACCGAAAAAAATACCGACCATCCGATCAGTGCCGCTCAGCCCGGTCTTTCGGATGACCTGTACCGCCAGATAATTGACCAGACCGGCCAGGAACAGGGTGGTAATAAACAGAATGGCAAAGGCGACAATAAGACGCAGGGAGGGAACGGTAATGTGCGGCTCCAGCAATGTCTGCAAGCTGTCAGCGAAGCTCAATCCCACCCAGACGGCGATCACCCAGCCGCCCAACGACAGGGCCTCTTTGGTAAAGCCGCGCAACAAACTGATGCCGACCGAGATGCCGATGATGGCGAGAATGGCGTAATCGACCCAATTCATGGCTCAGGCTTGTGATCCTGTCTTGGCACGGCGTTGTCGGCAGATGAAGAGATAACAGGCGGCGGATTCTACCAGAGCACAGGTCCCTGCAAAAGCGGAGCCCACTATTTATGCTCCATGACGATGCCTTTCATCCCCATAACACGTTGCATACGTTGCAGCTGTTTATCAGCATTCTCCCGTTTAAGTTCGGGTCCGATCCGCACACGATAAATCATGTTTCCATCAGCTTTGAGCTTCTCGACGAAGGCGCTAAAACCCTTTTTCCGCAGTTTGTCGCGCAATGTCAGCGCATTCGTTGATTGTGAAAAGCTGCCGACCTGCACCACCCATGCACTTTGTCCGCTATCGGGAGTGGCCGTGGGAGAGGCAGGCTTGGGAGGGGTGTCGGCGGCCCCGGCTCCGGCCGCAGTTGCGCTCTCCTGAGACACCTGCGCATCCGTTTCCTTCGGCTTCACTTCTGTCACGGAAGCAGGCTCGGGAGCGGGTTCCGGTTTATCGACCAGGACAGGACGTTCATCGGAGACGCTTATCACCGGCTGCAAGGGGATATCAAGCGGTTCAAAGTGGTAATCAGGCTTCTCGGGAATATTACTGCCGAACATCGGCATACTGGAGCGCTCCCCCCCATCGAGCATCATGGGGATAAAAATAACGGCAAGGGAGACCAATACCACAGCCCCGACCAGGCGCTGCTTCAGCTTTTCATTCAATTCAACACCTCAATGTATTGCCAAAAGCACCTGTCATGGTTGGATATTATACGGTTTCGCCTGATACACAAGTCAGTGCGAGCATCGCTTCCGCCGCAGTATAAAAGGACCCGAAAACCACGATCCGGTCACCAGGCAAAGCGCTGGCATCGGCACCGACCAACGCCTCGCTCACCGACACATAACCTTTTTCGATTTCCAGCCCTTGCGCCGCCAGCGCCTCAAGCAGTGGTTCGACACCGGCGCCGCGAGCGACATCCAGCGCAGCAGGATACCAGCGATCGATCACCCCGAGCATAGGCCTCAGCACAGCGGGAATGTCCTTGTCCGCAAGCATCCCCACCACTGCATGGGTTCGCCCCTGTACCGGCGCGGCCATGAGGTTCGCCGCCAGGGCTTCAGCAGACTGCGGGTTGTGGGCCACATCAATGATCGTCAGTATACTACCCGGCAACAATTGAAAGCGGCCCGGCAGGGAAACCGTTTGCAGTCCGAGTCGAAGTTGCTCTGATGAAACGGGCAATACTCCGGCCAGAAGTTCCAGCACCATCAGCACACCGGCGGCATTCTGTAACTGAAAATGCCCATTCAGCGCAGGCATCGGCAGGCCATCATGACAACTCTTCGCCCCCTGCCATGCCCAACTTTCCCGGCCCACTGTATAACTAAATTCCTGACCCACACGAAAAAGAGCAACCTCCAGTTCCGCAGCGTAATTCAGCAGGGAGAGGGGTGGGGTGGGGTCACTGCACACCGCTGGGCGCAACGCCCGGAATATTCCCGCCTTCTCCCTGCCAATGGCCTCACGGTTATCACCCAGCCAAGCGGTATGATCCACATCAACGGTGGTGACGAGTGACACATCGGCATCCAGCAGATTGACTGCATCGAGGCGCCCGCCCATACCTACCTCAAGCACCGCTACGTCCAGGCGGGCACGGGAAAATATGTCCATCGCGGCCAGGGTACCGAACTCAAAATAGGTCAGGGAGGTCTCGCCGCGGGCCTGGTCGATACGCTCGAAAGCCTCACAAAGCAGGATGTCGTCTACCGGTGAGCCGTCGATACGCACCCGCTCGTTGTAGCGAAGAAGGTGTGGCGAGGTATAACAGCCGACCCGGTATCCTGCGGCGCGCAGAATACTTTCGAGCATGGCGACAGAAGAACCCTTGCCGTTGGTGCCTGCGACGCTGATCACCGCATGAGCGGGGGTCCCCAGTCCCATCGCCTGCATTACCTTACCGGGACGCTCCAGGCCCAGTTCGATAGCGGAGGGATGGAGGGTTTCCTGCCAGGCAAGCCAGGTGTCGAGGGTGGGGAAGCGCATGGGAAAGAAATTATCAGGTGACAGGTATCAGAAAACAGCCGGCAGGCACTGCTTTGACTTGTTACCTGTCACCTGCTCAAGGCGCCGGCTGACGGGTGAGAATGGTGAGCAAGCTTGCCACCCTGTCACGCATTTCACGGCGATCCACAATGATGTCGATAGCGCCGTGGTCGAGCAGGAATTCGCTGCGCTGGAAGCCTTCCGGCAGGGTCTCGCGCACTGTCTGTTCGATAACACGTGGGCCGGCAAAACCGATCAGTGCTCCGGGCTCGCCGATATTGATATCCCCCAGCATAGCCAGGCTGGCGGAGACACCGCCCATGGTCGGATCAGTCATCACCGAGATAAAAGGGATTCCTCTTGCGCGCAGCTTGGCCAGCACTGCGGATGTCTTGGCCATCTGCATCAAAGAGAACAAAGCCTCCTGCATGCGTGCACCGCCACTGGCGGAGAAGCAGATCAAAGGTATGCCGTGCTCCAAACTGGCATTCGCCGCCTGCACGAAGCGTTCGCCGACCACAGAGCCCATGGAACCGCCCATAAATTTGAACTCGAAGGCTGTCGCCACCAACGGCACACCCTTGACCTGTCCCATAATGGTGATCAGGGCATCGGTCTCATCGGTTGCCTTCTGCGCCTGGCTCAAGCGATCCTTGTACTTCTTGCTGTCCTTGAATTTGAGCACATCGACCGGCAGTACCTCAGCACCGATCTCCACCCGCGGCTCCGGGTCGAGAAAGGCTTCAAGGCGACGTCGTGCACCGATACGCATGTGCTGTCCGCACTTGGGACAGACATCGAGGTTGCGTTCCAGTTCGGCGCGGTAGAGTACACCATTACAACCGGGACACTTGGCCCAGAGCCCTTCCGGAACAGTCTTTTTGGTACCGCCCTCGGTACGGATCTGGGACGGCAGAAATTTTTGTAACCAGCTCATTCTCTTCTTCCCCCTGACGGGATCCTGCATTGATTCAGTCGGTTCAGGCGTTATCCAGCGCCATGCGCAATTCTGCGATGAAGGCACCCACCTGCTGTGGAATTTGATCACTTTGTTCTTGTAGTGCTTCGAAGCGGCTGACCAGGGCACTGCCCACCACTACGGCATCGGCTACCTTGGCGACACGGGCGGCGGACTCCCCATCCTTGATGCCGAAACCGACACCGACAGGCAGATCGGTTTTACCACGAATCTCGCCCACCCGCTCAGCCACTTCGTCGGTGTTGAGGTGGCCGGCGCCGGTAATACCTTTTACCGAGACATAGTAAACAAAACCACTGGCCAGCTCACAGATTCGGGAAATTCGCTGCCCGGAAGTGGTCGGCGCCAGCAGGAAGATGGGATCGATGCTGTTGGCGCGCAGCGTTGCGGTCAGCTCCCCAGCCTCCTCCGGTGGCATATCGACGGTGAGCACACCATCGACTCCGGCTTCGGCGGCAGCCCTGGCAAAGACCTCGTAGCCCATGACCTCGATGGGATTGAGATAACCCATCAGAACAACCGGGGTCTCCTGATTCATTTGCCGGAATTCGCTGACCATCGCCAGCACGTCGCGCATGCCGACATGGTGCAGCAGCGCACGCTCGCTGGCATGCTGGATCACCGGACCATCGGCCATCGGATCGGAAAACGGAACCCCAAGTTCGATGATATCGGCTCCAGCCTTAACCATCGCGTGCATTGTCGGCACCGTCACGGCAGGTTGCGGATCACCAGCGGTGATAAAGGGGATCAGGGCCTTGCGACCAGTAAGGCGCAGGTTCTCAAAATGCTTCGCAATACGACTCACAGGTCATATCCCTCCAGGCCGGCAACAGTGTGAATATCCTTATCGCCACGGCCGGACAGGCTGACGACAATGGTCTGATCCTTGTCCATGGTCGGCGCAAGCTTGGCCGCATAAGCCAATGCATGGCTCGACTCCAGTGCCGGGATGATACCCTCGATCCGGCAGAGTTCATGGAAGGCGGACAGGGCCTCGTCGTCGGTCGCAAGGGTATAGGTTGCACGGCCGGTATCCTTTAGCCAGGCGTGCTCAGGACCGACACCCGGATAGTCGAGACCGGCGGAGATGGAGTGAGTTCCAATGATTTGGCCGTCCTCATCCTCCATCAGATAGGTACGGTTACCATGCAAAACGCCAGGCTTGCCGGCGCATAGCGGCGCCGCGTGCTCACCTGACTCGATACCGTGGCCACCGCCTTCAACGCCATAGATGGCAACGCCGTCATCGGCAAGGAAAGGATGGAACAGGCCGATGGCATTGGAGCCTCCACCGACACAGGCGACCAGCGCATCAGGCAGCTTACCGGTCTCCTCAAGCATCTGTGCCCTGGCCTCCCGGCCAATGACGGTCTGGAAGTCACGCACCATTGCCGGATAGGGATGCGGACCGGCCACGGTGCCGATAATGTAGAACGTGCTATCCACATTGGTGACCCAGTCACGCATCGCCTCGTTGAGTGCATCCTTCAGGGTCTTGGTGCCTGAGGTGACGGCCTCGACCCTGGCGCCCAGCACCTGCATGCGATAGACATTGATCTTCTGCCGCTCGATATCCTCGGCGCCCATGTAGACAACACACTCCATGCCATAGCGAGCACAGACCGTGGCACTGGCCACACCGTGCTGACCGGCACCGGTCTCGGCGATGATGCGCTTCTTACCCATGCGCTTCGCTAGTAGGGCCTGGCCGACAGTGTTGTTGATCTTGTGTGCGCCGGTGTGATTGAGGTCCTCGCGCTTGAGCCAGATCTGAGCGCCGCCAAGCTTCTCGCTCCAGCGCCTGGCGTGGTAGACCGGCGAGGGCCGACCGACAAAGTGCTTCAACTCATATTCGAGCTCTGCAAGAAAGTCAGCGTCATTCTTGAAGCGCTCGTAAGCCTCACGCAACTCATCAAGCGCCTCCATCAGGGTCTCGGAGGCGAAGATCCCCCCGTACGGGCCGAAGTGCCCGCGTTCATCAGGGAGACCAAGCAACTCCTGAAAACGGCTTTTTTCATTCGCCATCGGCTTTGTTCACTCCTCGCATAAATGCGGCAATCTTGTCGACATCCTTAATACCCTTGGCGGCCTCGACGCCGCTGCTGACATCGACAGCATAGGGGCGCACCTGGCGCACCGCCTGCTCAATATTATCCGGTCCCAGGCCGCCGGCCAGAATGATGGGCTTGGCCAGACCCTCTGGAATACGCGCCCAGTCGAAGGTATGGCCGGTACCGCCGGGCACGTCCTTCTGATAACTATCCACCAGCAAAGCCTTGGCCTCGGCATACTGTTCAGCGACAGTCTCAAGGTCTATACCTTCAGCCATACGCACCGCTTTGATATAAGGACGTTCAAACTGGCGGCAATAATCCGGTGTCTCATCACCATGAAACTGCAACAGATCCAGCGGTAAACCAGCGAGAACGTGCTCCACTTCGGCAACCTCGGCATTGACAAACAGGCCGACACTGGTCACGAAAGGCGGCAGTGCAGCGATCACTGCCCGTGCCTGTGCAATATCCACCGCCCTCGGACTCTTACCGTAGAACACCAGACCGATAGCATCAGCACCGTTTGCAGCCGCAACGATCCCGTCCTGCGGACGGGTAATCCCACAGATTTTGCCGCGTGTACGTTTTGGACGATTCGTATTCATGGAACAGATCAGATTACCAGACAGGCGAAAGCGGGGAAAGTTGCGGAAGCGCAAATTTCTCCGGATAGCCGACCTGGGTGAGATAAAGTCCGTAGGGCGCTGCCGTGACCCCACCCAGCGTACGGTCTTTGGCCTCCAGCACCTCGAGACTCCACCTCTCCTGCCTTTCCCCCCCACCGATCGCCATCAACACACCGGCAATATTGCGTACCATATGATGAAGAAAGGCATTTGCCTCCACATCAATAAAAATGAATGGGCCCTGTCGACTGACCTCAAGTTTGTGCAAAACACGAACCGGGCTCTTTGCCTGACAGGCCACTGCCCGGTACGAAGAAAAATCGTGTTCACCAAGCAGGTAATTGCCGGCCGCCTGCATTCGCTTAATATCGAGCGGCTTGTAATGCCAGGTTACCCGGCAGGCAAGAAAGGTCGGACGCACCTCACGGGTAAAAATCACGTAGCGATAGGCACGGCGCCGGGCGGAAAACCTTGCGTGGAAATCGTCAGTAACCGGCTTTGCCCACAAGACAACCACATCCTTGGGAAGGTTGGCATTGGCCCCATAGACCCAGGCGCGCTCATCACGCACCGCCTCGGTATCGAAATGGATGACCTGTTCGGTGGCATGTACCCCAGTGTCGGTACGACCTGCACAGGTCACGCGCACCTCATGGTTAGCCACCTTCCCTAGCGCCCGTTCAATAGCACCCTGGACCGTACGCACGTTATCCTTCTGCAGCTGCCAGCCACAGAACTCACTTCCATCGTATTCGATCCCAAGTGCTATCCGCATAGTTGATCCCGTATAAAAACAGACGCCCCGCATCGGGTATGCCGATGCGGGGCGTGAGGTTACCCCACCCTTTTAATGCTTGACTAGATCCTGGCCAACAACGCCTGTGCCTGTTGTTTCTGCTCATCATTGCCACCCTCGGCAATTTCTTCAAGCATACTGCGAGCTCCATCGCTGTCGCCCATTTCAATATAAGCCTGGGCAAGATCCAGCTTGGTGGCAATCTCGTCGCCGTCGACGTCGCTGAACATCCCGTCGTCATCCAGATCACCGAAACCACCCAGATCATCGCCGCCGCTCTCCAACGCGGACATATCCAGGTCAAAACCGTCGTCTTCGGTGCTCTGAGCTAGCGGTGTGCTTTCCTCCAGCCCCAGATCCCCAAAATCGAGATCATCCAGGTCACCCAGGTCGAGTCCAGCCTCCTCGTCAGCAGCCTCCGTTTCATCAGCTCCAAGGGTATCTCCGAAATCAAGAGACATCCCTTCCTCTTCGCTGCCGATATCTTCCAATTCGCTGCCGAAATCCAGTGACATCCCGTCCGTTCCGCTACCGACATCTTCCTCCATGCCGGAATCCAGAGACATTCCCTCCGTTTCGCTACCGACATCTTCCATGCCGAAATCCAGAGACATTCCCTCCGATTCACTACCAATATCTTCAGTGCCGAGATCCAGATCAAAATCGCTATCGGAATCCGCCTCGGAGACTTCCGTTTCATCCATCCCACCCAGATCGAAATCCAGTTCGGTCTCCTCGGAAGGAGCGCTTTCCTCTACAACCTCAGCCCCTAGATCCAGGTCAAAGTCAAAGTCGGAATCGGAAGTTTCAAGCGTCGCATCCGTGCCCCCGCCCGCAGTTGACGGTGGTTCTTCTTCATCAAGGTCATCAAAATCGAGACCCAGATCAAAACCTGAATCACCACCACTACCTTCGCTCTCCATTTCGGAGGTGAGTTCATCCAGGTCAAGACCGATGTCCAACACGTCCCCGGCGAAGCTTTCCTGTGCCGCTGAGCCGGCATAAGCGGCCGCGGCCACCGCCCCTGCAGCGACTGCAAACAAGGCATTGTCGGGGGCCAGTTCATGGCCCATCTTGGCAACCTTGTCCCACTCACCCGGCTGCGCTTTGAGCCCATCAGCAGAGGTCGCGGCTAATGCAACAAACTTCTCTGTATCCTGGAGGTTATAGTAAACTTCGAGCAGTTTCGTCCTTACATCAAGGCGTTCCGGATGCTTCTCAAGTGCTTTACTGAGCACTTCCTCCGCTTGCTGATGGCGGCCATAAGCCATGAAAACATCAGCCTCGGTGAGGGGATCAACCTCCGTCTCATCAGTATCGATCGTCCCTTTACCCATACCGCTGATAGCCAGGTCGCTAAGGAAGGAGGTTTCACTGTTTTCCTCATCACTCTGCGAGCCCATCATGGAAGAGCTACCGCCAGTCAGGATACTCTCCTGAAAACCGCCACCACGTTTACGACGGGCCTTGATCAGTAACAAAAGTAGAATCAGCAACACTGCGCCACCGCCGGCATACATCACCAGCGGCTCATCGGGACTTAGCATGTCAAGGTTTATGCTCGTCCCGTTAAGCATGTCGTTAATCGTGCCGAATATCGTGTCAACAATGCCGGGCTCTTCGACCGGAGGCACCACTACCGGAGTCCGCTTGACCGCGGCTTTGTTTGCCGGGGCGGGCTTTTCAGCGGCTGTCGCTGCCGCCGGTTTTTCCACAGGCCCGGCTTCATCAGGGGCTTTTTCTGCCTGTTCCGGTACCGCCGTTGCTCCGGCTTGATCCTGTTTGACGGCGCTGCCAGGCCCTGCTTTTACTGCGCTGTCAGGCTCTGCGGGAGAGGTCGCTTCAAGTGCCGGGGCTTCGGCATCAATCTGTGCCTTGGGCTTTGCAGATGCCTCATCGGTGGTAGGTTCAGCTTTGGTGGAGGGCAACGACAGCGCTTGCCCCTGCTCGCGCAACTGATCCTGCAATGCGGCGAGATCGCTGTCCTTGAGGGTGAGCAGACGCTGCATATCCTGCAGCCGCTCTTCAAGGCCCTCCAGGCGTTTTTGCAGTTCTTCATTTTCCTTGCGCTGCGCAGCGGAACTCTCCAGAGCCAGCATCAGCTCCTGCCGCACCTCCTCTGTTCCATCCGCCGCTTTACCGGGCTGTTCAGTCTTGCCTTGGGGAGAAACCAGTTCAAGCTTTGGTTCCTTCTTCGATGTGCCGATGGCCGCCGTCGGCGTTTTCTTTGCGGTGCTGACAGGCTTGCGCTTCGCTGCCCTGGCAGCAATGGTGGAACGATAGTCCTGCCAAGCCCGGGTTTGACGGGAAACCTCACGGGAGGCCTCGGCTTTGCTCATGGCAGTGAGAACAGAAAGGTCATCGATACGCAGCACATAACCTTTCTTGAGGCGGTTGATGTTGTTATCGATAAAGGCATAAGGGTTGGCGATCAGCAGGGCCATCATCATTTGCTGATCAGTGATATCGTTGTTCGGACGCAACTTCCTGGCAATGCTCCACAGCGTCTCATTGGCCTTAACCGGGCCATAGACAATGCTACCGGTAGGCGCTGCTGATACTGCGGGCGCAGCAGGAGTTGGTGCGGCAGTCACGACAGCGGTCGGCTCAGCTTTGCTGACAGGGGCCTTCTCAGTAACAGCGCCAGGAATAGAGCTGGGCGGCGGGACAAACTCATCCTCTTCACCGCCCGACGCGGGTTGCACTACCGGGGCGGAAACAACTGAACGTGCCGTGACCGGCGCAGTAACGGCAGGTGCAGCCTCCCGGTGGCTGACCGGCGGGTCAAGTAACAGGGTGTATTCGCGCAGTACTCTGCCTGAGCGCCATTTCACCTCAAGCAGAAAATCCAGAAAGGGCTCACGAATCGCTTCCCTGGAACTGAGCTTGATGTAGTATTCACCGTTGGGAGACTGCTCGACCTTGAAACGGAGAAACATCAGTGAAGATGGTCGCTCCAGGCCAACCCTGGCAAAATCATCGTAGGAGGCAAGCGACACTTCAATGGTATCCGCGTCGGCAGGGTCAACTGAAAGGAGCTTGATTTCAGCATCCATGCGCTGGTTTAACGCAGAGTGCAATTGCACTTCACCTACACCCAACGCGAGTGCGACAGCTGGCGCCGCCAATACCAGAGATAGCAGGATTTTAACCAGCTTCCGCACCGTCTTACTCCCTTCTCATCAAAATATGCTTACATTTTCTAGGCGATTATGCATTTTTCACACGCAGTTGAGGCGTAAACTTACCAATGAACTTTAGTTTATGCAACTAACTCCTGCTCAGATATAGCATTTTTCCCATAGCTCAGCAATCTGCACAGCATTCAGAGCGTTCCCGGTACGCACATTATCAGCAGTGATCCAGAGGTTCAGCCCCTGAGGATTAGCGATATCCTCCCTCACCCTGCCGACGTGAACCATCTCGCTCTTGGTGGCATCGTTCACTGGGGTGGGAACACCATCATCATGAAGACACACACCAGGCGCTTCAGAAAGAATAGTCGTCACCTCCGACACCGAAAGATGACTACGGCTCTCCACATGAACGGCCATGCCATAGCCGTGAAACACCGGCACAACCACGCTCGTAGGATTGAGGTGTATCCCGGCATCGCCCAGAATTTTCTGTGTTTCCCATACCATTCTCATCTCCGTGTCAGTGTAGCCGTTATCCATTAACGAACCGACCTGCGGGAGAAGATTGAACGCAACCTGCTGGGGAAAGCTCCGACTCTGAGTCTCTTTCATATTCAGCAGCGCGACGGTCTGGGCGGCCAGCTCGTCGATACCTGCCTTACCGATAACAGAGACCGGCTCAAGGACGGTGAGGTTGACCCGTTCGATCCCCACAACATCATGCAGCGGCTTGAGAACCATTAGCAGTGCCGTGGTGGCTGGAGAAGGATTGGCGATAATCCTGCCCTGATGACACTCCTCCAATGACTCGGGATTGACCGTGGGGATCACCAGCGGCACATCGTACTCGGCACTGAAAGCACCACTGCAGTCAATGACGGTGCAACCGGAGTCCGTGGCCATATCCGCGTAACGGCCGGACAGCTCGGCCTCGCTACAGAAAAAGACCAGCTGCACCTGGGTAAAATCAAAATCGGCGAGAGGTTCTACCGACAGGCTCTTCCCAAAATAACGCAAATTCTCACCTATGGTTTCCCCTGCATCGAGACAATGGAGAGCATCGATAGGAAATTTGCGAACTTCCAGGGCAGAGAGCAATGCCTCACCCACCACCCCGGTGGCGCCGATAACCGCGACATTAACGCGTTTTGTCATGTGGCTTAGCCTTCCAGCAGAATACGCAGCATGCGGCGCAGCGGCTCGGCCGCGCCCCACAACAACTGATCACCCACGGTAAAGGCGGAGAGGTAGTCATTACCCATGGTCAGCTTGCGCATGCGCCCGACCGGCACGGTGAGGGTGCCGGTCACCGCTGCCGGCGTCAGATCGTCCATGGTCTGCTGACGGTCATTCGGGACCACCTTCACCCAATCATTGTGCTCGGCGATGATACCGTGGATCTCGTCCAGCGGAACATCTTTGGTCATCTTGATGGTCAGCGCCTGACTATGGCAGCGCATTGCGCCGATGCGCACGCACAGGCCATCGATCGGTACCGGTGAGCTTGAACTACCGAGGATCTTGTTGGTCTCCACCTGAGCCTTCCATTCCTCCTTGGATTGTCCTGAATCGAGCTGAACATCGAGCCAGGGAATAAGAGAACCGGCCAGTGGCACGCCCCACTGATCCTTGGGGTAGTCATCTGAACGCAGGTAGTCAGTCACTTGCCTGTCGATATCGAGAATGGCAGAGGCTGGATCGTTGAGCAGAGACTCAACGTTATTGTGAATACCACCCATCTGCCGGATCAGCTCACGCATGTTCTGGGCGCCGGCACCGGAGGCTGCCTGGTAGGTCATCGGGCTGATCCACTCGACCAGGCCTTTTTCAAACAGGCCACCGATAGCCATTAGCATCAATGAAACTGTACAGTTCCCGCCGACATAGGTCTTGATGCCATTGGCGAGTCCGTTCTGAATGACTTTTTTGTTGACCGGGTCGAGGACGATGATTGACTCATCGACCATGCGCAAGGTTGAAGCGGCATCGATCCAATAACCATTCCAACCGGCCTTGCGAAGTTCAGGATAGACATCCTTGGTGTAGTCACCTCCCTGGCAGGTGATAATCACATCCATCGCCTTCAGCTCGTCGATGCTCTTGGCATCCTTGAGCGGAGGCACATCCTTGCCGATATCAGGACCGGGCAGGCCGGTTTGGGAAGTAGTGAAAAAGATCGGCTCGATATCAGCAAAATCGTTCTCTTCACGCATGCGCTGCATCAGCACTGAGCCGACCATACCCCGCCAACCTACCAGACCTACACGTTTCATACTCATACTCCTGAAAAAGATTGTTTTGCCGCAAAGGGCGCTAAGTTTGGCCAACGAAAAGGCTTTCTACTTAGCGTTCCTTTGCGTCCTTCGCGGTTTAAATTACTTAGCTTCGCATCGCTTCGACAACAGCATCGCCCATACCGCTACAGCTGACCTCGGAGTAACCATCAGTCATGATATCGACCGTGCGAACTCCCTTGGCCAGCACAGCCTTGACCGCATTCTCGATACGCTGGGCATTGCCCTCGTCACCGAAGGTGTAGCGCAGCATCATCGCTACGGAGAGAATGGTGGCCAATGGATTAGCCTTGTCCTGACCGGCGATATCGGGTGCAGAGCCGTGGATCGG
>JBFEYJ010000035.1:0-18881 GCA_041562215.1 Thiohalomonadaceae bacterium
AAGCCTTTGCCGCCAAACTGGAGCGCATCCGTGACATCATGCTCGGCGCACCGCGCCAGCTGCTGCTGATCGGTGAGGAAGCCGAGCAGGCAGCGATCAACGACAATATCGACAAGCTCTGGCAGGGCCGGGAGCTCTGCGCAGAGTGCGTACATTTCGCCGCTCCCCCCGCCGCCGGGCAACTTCGCCAGGCTTGGTCCACCTCGACCCAGGTCAACTTCTGCGCCAAAGCCTACCCCACAGTAGCGCCGGAACACCCGGACGCACCGGCGTTGATGGTGTTGGCCGGTTTCCTGCGCAACAACTTCCTGCACCGCGTAGTGCGTGAACAGGGTGGCGCCTACGGCGGCGGCGCCAGCTTCGATCTGGACAGCGGCGCCTTCCGCTTTTACTCCTACCGCGATCCGCGCCTGACCGAGACCCTGGCCGATTTCGACAGCTCAGTCACCTGGCTGCTGGAAAACGAGCATGAATGGCGCTTGGTTGAAGAGTCCATTCTCGGCATCATCAGCAGCATCGACAAACCGGGATCGCCCGCCGGTGAGGCGAAAAAGACCTTCCACGGCAACCTGCACGGACGCACACCTGAGCAACGCCGCCGCTTCCGCGCCCGTATCCTCGACGTCAAGCAGGACGACCTCAAGCGCGTCGCCGAAACATACCTCAAACCCGAACTGGCCAGCACCGCGGTCATCAGCGACCCGGCAACCCTCGCCAAGCACGGTGATCTGGGGCTGGAGATCATCAAACTTTAAAGAGCATAACGCAGAGACGCAGAGGGACGAAAAAATAAGGTAATTACTGCGAAACAACAGAGATCCGCTTCCGGAGTTTTGTGTATTACCTGCAGAAGATTAATTACCTTCCATCCTTTGCGTCTTTGCAGTTAATCTCTTCTTCACGATGATGTTGAAGATGAACCATGGCCGTGATCGATAACACGGCGGGCTACCCGCAAATTCTGCAGTAGCACAACATGTTGACGGCTCCGTATTACTCTCTGGTCAAACAACCGTCGTTGCCGGTAACCAGCCTGGAAAGCAACCTTCAGCTATATTCATTGCTCGCTATCCCATCGCGCCCGATGCAGGTGACAAAGCACGATTCCTGTTGTGTTATTATCTTGCAGGATTAGAATGGCGCTTTGGGCAATGCACCGGCGCACCGCCTTCTGCCCTCGAATACAGCAACACGGATAAAACAAACACAAACATGGAGTGAGCATGCAATCACAATACAATGTTCTATTCACCGGGGAGCTGAAAACGGGCTTCGACAGGGATGCTGTTGTCAAGGCATTCAGCCAACGCTTTCAATGTACCGAAGCCAAGGCGGCCGAGATAATCGGCGCAGGTAAAGCGATTATTATGAAAAGCGCTGTTGCCAGGGAGGCTGCGGAGAAATATCAGGAAACTCTTGATGCACTAGGTATGATGATCACACTGGAACCAGTGCCAACGACGAATCAACCTGCCGAAACCGTTCCTGCCTCATCCGACCCTTACCAGACCCCCAAAGCCAATCTCAACCAACGTCTTAACGACGGAGAAATGAGCGGGCCCGTCTCCGTACCTGTCGGCCATGGCTGGAGCTGGATCGGAAGCGCCTGGAGCAATCATTTCAAGAAAAATCCCTTTGCCTGGATTGGCTCATTGCTCCTCATGATTATCCTGAGTGCAGTAATACAACTTATCCCGCTGCTTGGAATGATCGTCACTTCGCTGCTATCGCCGGTATTGGGCGCAGGATTCATGCTCGGCGCCAAGGCCCAGAACGCCGGTGAAAATTTTACCGTCGGTCACCTGTTCAGTGGCTTCAAGCAATCGACCGGACAGCTGATTTTGGTGGGTTTGTTCTATGTGATTGGAATATTCGTCATCCTTGTCGTCGTCGCCCTGACGATGACCGGCTCCCTTTCCATGCTAGTCGTGATGGAATCTGGTGACCCGGCGGCAATGGAGGCCATGATGCAGGACCCGAGTGCGATTCTCCTGCCGATTCTCGTCATGCTGCTGCTGGCCATCCCGCTTATTATGGCCTACTGGTTTGCTCCGGCATTGGTCGCCCTCGACGGCGTCTCCGCCCTCAATGCAATGAAGCTGAGTTTTATCGGTTGTGTGAAAAACATACTCCCGTTTCTGCTTTATGGCATTGTGTTATTTGTGTTGATATTTATCGCTGCCATACCGTTAGGTTTGGGCTTACTGATCGTAGTGCCGCTAATGGTGGCATCGATGTATACCTCCTACCGTGACATCTACCACTCGGGTGTCTGATCGGCAAAACCGCCAATCACCACCGACAAGGGGAGCGGCAACGCTCCCCTCGCTGTGGGAAAACCACTCAAGCGCTAAACAGTAACCATGAATCGGCAAGCCAGTGCCATGGATAGCCAGTTTCCAACCATCACAGACACCATCCGCAGGCATGAGACCCCCGAAGGGATCATGCTGCAGCTGAAAGTGGCAGGACCTGTCTCGCGTGCCTGCGCCTGGGCCATCGATACCGCCATTAAGGGGGTTATCTATGCAGTGATCGCCCTGCTTAGCATGTTTCTCGGCGGCGTTGGCATCGCGTTGATGCTGATCGGATTTTTTCTGCTCGAATGGTTCTTCCCGGTCATTTTCGAGGTCAGCTCCGGTGCGACACCGGGAAAAAAGGCCATGGGGCTTGTTGTGATCCATGATAACGGAACCCCTGTCTCTCTTTCCGCCTCACTGATTCGCAACCTGCTTCGCGTTGCCGATTTCCTGCCCCTGTTCTATGGCATCGGCCTGCTCAGCATGCTTGCGAACCGTCATTTCCAGCGTCTTGGCGACATGGTGGCAGGCACCCTGGTGGTCTACCGGGAACGTGAGAAGATCGAGATCGCCATCCCCAAGGTCGCACCAAAGCCGCCTCCGCGACGCTTGAGCGTTGATGAACTACGCAACCTTATTGCCTATGCCGAACGCAGCACCCAGCTCTCCGAAGAGCGGCGCATCGAGCTGGCCAATCAGCTTGATACTGTAACCGGTTTACAGGGCAAGGCGGCGGTCGAAGAACTCTATGCCTACGCCAACTGGCTCACCCGGGGGCGCTGATGCATCAAGAAGCCTTTGTCGAACGTTATCAGCCGCTATGGGATGAACTGGAGGGCATTCTCAACGGGCTGGAACAGTCACGCCTGAAACGCCGCCGCAACGAATCAGCACCGAACCTGCCGCATCTCTACCGCCAAATATGCAACCACTATGCACTGGCGCAGCAACGACGCTATAGCCCCACCCTGGTCGAACAATTGCACCGTCTGATTCTTCGAGGCCATCAACAACTCTACACCCGACATGGCGCCTGGCTATGGCGCCTGCTGATGTTTATCGTCGCCGATTTCCCACGCACACTGAGGAAAAATCTGCGTTATTTTCTGCTGGCTCTCGCCCTGTTTCTGCTCCCGGCCATGCTCGTCGGCAGTCTCTGTATGGTGGATGAGTATCTCATCTACAGCGTGCTCGATGAGGGGGCGGTCGCTGAAATGGAATCGATGTATGACCCCGCCAACAATCAGATTGGGCGTGAGAGCGGAAGGAGTGCAGAATCCGATTTCAGCATGTTCGGATTCTACATCTACAACAATATCGGCATCGGGTTTCGCACCTTCGCCCTGGGGATTCTCGCCGGCATCGGTACGGTATTCACCCTGCTCTTCAACGGCGTGGTGATCGGCGGTGTTGCAGGACACCTGACCCGCATTGGATACGGTGACACGTTCTGGCCGTTCGTCAGTGGTCACGCCGCCCTGGAACTCACCGCTATCGTCATCTCCGGCGCCGCCGGACTGATGCTGGGACATGCACTGCTTGCGCCCGGCCAATACCGTCGTCTCGAGGCACTCAAACAGCAGGGTCATATCGCCCTCAAACTGGTGATGGGGGCGGCACTAATGCTGCTCGGCGCTGCCTTTATCGAGGCTTTCTGGTCCTCCAGCGGCTTCAGCAGCAACGTGAAATACATGGTTGCGGCAATCCTCTGGAGTCTGGTTATCGCCTATTTCACACTGGCCGGACGGGAACCTCATGGATCTCGCTAATCTGGAAATTGCACTGCGTCCGCGAAGCCATTGGGAGGCCATAGACCTCGGCTTCGCCCTGGCGCGCCGATGGTTTGTACCACTTTGCACCCTGTGGTTAATGACAGCGGTTCCGTTCGGACTGCTGTTCCTGCTGCTCTCCGCCGATAATCTGATACTGCTGTCACTGCTGTTGTGGTGGTTCAAACCTATCTATGAGCCGCCACTAATGTACTGGCTGAGCCGCGCCGTGTTCGGGGAACGCCCATCGATCAAATCGGTGCGCAAACAATGGTGGCGGATCGTAAGACCGCAACTCTTCGCCAACCTCACCTGGCGGCGCTTGAGCAGCAACCGATCTTTTTATATGCCGGTTGCACTACTCGAGGGGCTCAAGGGCAAGGAGCGGCATCAGCGTACCGATATCCTAGGTCGTCACCAGCAGGCGGGCACCTGGCTCACCATCATCGGCTTCCACTTTGAGGCGATACTGGAGATCGGCTTGATCCTTGCTATCTACTTTCTTATTCCCGAGGAGCTACGCTGGTTCGACGGAGATAACTTCTTCTTCTCTCCCGGTCCGATTGACGAATGGTTGCAACTCGCCTGCTGGTTGGTCGGTATGGCAATCATTGCGCCATTCTATGTCGCCGGGGGTTTCGCCCTCTATCTCCACCGTCGAAGTGACCTGGAGGGCTGGGATATCGAAATCAATTTCCGTCATACCGCAGAGAAAGCCGCATCCGCCCAAAGCAATCGAGCTGGGACTATCATCGCGTCGTTGTTCGGCCTGCTTCTACTGACAACCGGCCACCACGAGGCGTATGCCGGTACTGACCCCGGTCCGGAGGAGAGCAAACAGCGCATTGAGCAGGTACTTGAGGATCCGCATTTTGGCCGTATGGAGCAGGAAAGCTACTGGGAATTTATCGGCAAAGAGCGTGAACCGAGCAATGGGGATATGGCGTGGCTCGTCGATTTGCTGAAATTTCTGTTTGAAATTCTAAAGGGTTTCTTCCGCGGTATCGCAGACATTGGCGAAATCATTCTGTGGGGAGCAGGTCTGTTTACTGTTGCTTTCCTAATTTATCACTTTTCCCGCAACGCGAGCTGGATGCAAGGGTTTTCCAATGGAAGGAAAAAGGGAAAACGCGCCTTGCCTACCGAGCTTTTCGGTCTTGATGTCCGCCCCGATTCCCTGCCGGAGGATATCGTGGCAGAGGCTCTTGGACAGTTAAAAGCCGGTAAAGCGCGCACTGCACTGAGCCTGCTCTATCGTGGCACACTGGTCCGACTGATCACCGAACATCAGCTGGAGATCCCGAATAGCGCTACCGAGGGCGAATGCCTGAAAGAGGTCCGGCGTCACCGTGGCCCAGGCGAAGCCGACTACTTCCACAAACTGACACAAGCCTGGCTGGTCACCGCTTACGCAAACATACCCGCGGATGCCCTGCTGATCGAACAGCTTTGCCACGACTGGCAGCAGGTTTATGGCCATGTCTAACGCTAACCGCATTGTCCTTTGGCTGCTCGGAGCCGCGCTCCTGGTCGGGGTGAGCTGGTATGGCTACTGGTTTGCATCTAACTATGAACGCCACAGCAAAGAGGTTCGCACCAGTGTCTCCCCCGAAGCACGAAAAAACCGTTTTCTCGCGGCCGAACTATTCCTTCTACAAGGCGGCCAATCGGTGCAGAGTCACTCGGGACGTGACATCTTCAGCCTTGCTCCGACCCTTGAGGACACTATCTTTCTCGGCGGCAACAGCCAACTCTTTCTCCAGCGCAATCATGATGCACTGTTGGAGTGGGTCAATGCGGGCGGTCATCTTGTGTTTGTGCCGCAGAGCTACGATGAGGATGAGAATGAGGTAGAGAGATATCCGCTGCTCGAACAGCTGGGAGTTGAGCTGATCCTTCTGGATGAGGATGAGGTGGAGGACGAGCCGGAAAGTCCGTGCACAGAAGATGATGAAGGGTGTGACGACACCGCATCGTCCTCGTCCCCTGAGAGCGATGGGGAAAGCGGTGATGACGAAGACGGCACAAAGAACCGCGATAATCGAGTCACTGCGATCTTTCATGCTTCCCACCCTGGTGAGTTCAAGGCGCGCTTTCTTGCCGACCGCTACCTGTATGATGCCGAGGGGCTGGCGGAAGTTGTGGTGGGAGCCGAGGATTACCCAAATCTTCTGCGTTTCTCACTGGGCTCAGGTGCTGTCACCGTGCTCAGCGATATGGACCTGTTCAGCAATGATTTAATCGGTGAGTACGACCACGCCTATCTATTTACTCGCCTGGTAAACACTCCAGGAAAGGTCTGGATTTTTTACAGTGCCGACATGCCATCGCTGCTGGCGCTGCTATGGCAGCGCATGCCCTGGCTGGTACTCATTTCCGTCACCTTGCTCCTGATGGCCGGCTGGCGGATGACACTCAACAGTGGGCCGCAGCTCAAGCCGCAATATGATGCAAGGCGTAACCTCCTCGAACATCTCGACGCTGCCGCGAATTACAGTTGGCGAGTTGATAAGGCTCGGCAACTCGTCGCGGATAACCGCACCGCCGTCGAACATGCCTGGCGCCGTCGGCACCTCCAACTCAACAGCATGGAACGACATGAATGCTGTGAATGGATTGGCGAGAAAACCGGCATAAGCGCCAGCGCTGTCGAGCGCACCCTTTACGGTGAGATCACTTCAGAGCAGGATTTCATCAGGGCCACGGCCGTTCTGCAACGACTGGCCGCCCGAGTCAACCAACATGCAGGTTCAGCATCAACCAACAGGAGTTGAAATGAGCGAAGAGAATGAAATCATTGCCGACACCGGCAAGGTGCTCGATAAGATCGGACAATTGGAACAGGAGATGGCTCGCGCCGTCATCGGACAGAAGCAGGTGATCCGAGATACTACGGTTGCGCTGCTGGCCGGGGGCCATGTGCTGATTGAGGGCGTTCCCGGGCTGGGTAAAACCCTGCTGGTGCGCAGCCTTGCCGCCACTGTCGGTGGCGTCTTCAACCGTGTGCAGTTCACGCCGGACCTGATGCCGAGTGATATCAGCGGCCACATCATGTTCGACATGAAAAGTGACGCCTTTCGTGTGCGCAAAGGCCCTGTTTTCTGTAACTTTTTACTCGCCGACGAGATCAACCGCGCCCCGGCCAAGACGCAGTCTGCGATGCTGGAGGTGATGCAGGAACAGCAGGTCACTATTGAGGGCCAGTCCTTTGCGCTCGCCCTGCCGTTTCTCGTTCTCGCCACCCAGAACCCTATCGAACAGGAGGGTACCTACCCATTGCCCCAGGCACAACTCGACCGGTTCCTGCTCAAGGTCTTTATCGATTTTCCCAGTGAAGAGGAAGAGAATCTGATGATTGCGCAGGTCACCAATAACAATGTGGGTGACAAGCTCGATGTCGCCGCAGTCAGGCAGATCCTTCAGCCCCAGGAAATCGCCGCCCTGCAACGTTACACCGCACAGCTCACGGTCGACAAACAGATCATCGCTTACGCGGTGCGCATTGCTCGTGCCACACGCGAATGGAGCGGTATCGAAAACGGCAGTGGCCCACGCGGCAGTATCGCCCTGCTGCGCGCCGCCCGTGCCAATGCGGTCCTTGATGGACGCGATTTCGTCACCCCCGATGACATCAAGAGTATGGCCCTGCCTGCGCTGCGCCACCGCATCAAGCTGAGCGCCGATCTGGAGATCGAGGGCTATCAGCCTGATGATGTGCTCGGTGACATTCTCCTTAACGTGGAAGCACCGCGCCTGTGACACCGACCGGTCGTAGCCTGGCGCTCACTGCGCTGCTTGCCCTGCTGCTCCTGCTCAGCCACTTCTTTCCGTGGCTGGAGACGTTGCGCCTGCCCGCCACGGCCATTCTGTTCATTGCCCTTGTCTACGACTTTCTTCACGCCTGGAATGAATCCCCAGCCGAAGTGCGTCGTACCCTGCGCAGCAGTATCCCCGTCGGCGTGTGGAGCAAGGTCGTTCTCTCGGTACAGAATACCAGCCGGCGACAATGGTCCCTCCATATTCATGACCACTATCCCGGCGAGTTCGAGGTCGACGGCTTGCCCGCGGAGCACAACATTCCGCCACAGCGCCGATTGGAACTCACCTATGCGATCCGTCCGCCGAGTCGCGGTAACGCCGAATTCCCCGGCACCGACCTTGTGATCCGCTCGCCACTGGGTCTGTGGCAACGCAAACACCATATTGCACACAGCACCAGCAGCCGTGTCCTGCCCAATTTTCGCGCCATCAGTCACTACGCCCTGCTGGCCACCGATAACCGTCTGAGCCAGATCGGCGTCAAGCGCCGGCAACGCCGCGGCGAAGGGAACGACTTTTACCAATTGCGTGAATACCGGGCAGGCGACACGCTACGGCAGATCGATTGGAAAGCGACCTCGCGTTACCGCAAACTTATCGCCAAGGATTACCAGGATGAGCGCGATCAGCAAATACTGTTCATGCTCGACTGCGGCCGCCGCATGCGTCACGCTGAAGAAGAGGGAGCACACATGGACCAGGCGCTCAATGCCATGCTGCTGCTTGCCTACGTGGCATCAAATCAGGGAGACGCTGTCGGTTTCCTTTCATTTGGCGGCAACCATCGCTGGCACCCACCTCGAAAAGGCGGCAACGTGATCCAGCAGATGCTCGGCGACACTTACGATATCGAGGCGGGTACCGAGGCGGCTGACTATCTCGAGGCCGCGCGCCAACTCATCCCCCTACAACGCCGTCGGGCACTGGTTGTCATCATCACCAACACCCGTGACGAAGACAGCGATGACCTTATTGCCGCCGTACGCCTGCTGAGCCAGCGCCACCTCGTGGTGATTGCCGATCTGAGAGAAGAGATCCTGGACAGGGCACAATTAGAGCGCGTCCACGACTTTCCTGCCGCATTGCGGTTCCACGGCGTGCAGGATTACCTGGAGAAACGCACACGCAATCACGAACAGCTGCGTCACCATGGCGCCTTGACTCTGGATCTGTTGGCAAAACAGCTTCCCGTCGCACTGGTGAACGAATACCATCTGATCAAGGCATCCGGGAGGCTGTGAGGCACAGAGGCTTTATCGCCATAGAAATAACCCCTCCATTCAGGTAAACTTTTCAGCTTGTCTCAAGTCCGCTTGTTGACTCCATCCAGTAATCTCCAAATCAAACGCCAACCACTATGCATGCCCTCGAACTCCATGGCCTGAAAAAGACCTACCGCAACGGTTTTGAAGCCCTCAAGGGAATCGACCTGGTTGTTGAGGAAGGCGACTTCTTCGCCCTGCTCGGTCCCAACGGCGCCGGCAAATCGACCACCATCGGCATTATTACCTCACTGGTGAACAAATCCGCCGGCAACGTCAAGGTCTTTGGCGAGGATCTCGAACACGCGCCAATGAAGGTCAAGCGCTCTCTCGGCCTGGTGCCGCAGGAGTTCAACTTCAACATGTTCGAACCGGTCGAGGAAATCGTGCTCAATCAGGCCGGTTATTACGGCGTGGCGCCCTCCGAGGCACGGGAGCGAGCCGAAGAGTCGCTAAAAAAACTCGGGTTGTGGGAAAAACGGCGCACCACCGCCCGTGCCCTCTCGGGCGGGATGAAACGCCGGTTGATGATCGCTCGTGCCCTGGTGCACGACCCGAAGCTGCTGATCCTGGACGAGCCCACCGCCGGGGTCGACATTGAGCTGCGCCGTTCTATGTGGCAATACCTGCGCGAGATCAACCAGCGCGGTACCACAATCATCCTCACCACCCATTACCTGGAAGAGGCCGAGCAATTGTGCCGTAACGTGGCAATTATCGACCGTGGCGTGATCATCAAGAACACCAGTATCCGGGCACTGATCAACCAGCTCGACCGGGAAACCCTGATCCTCGAGCTACAACAGCCTCTACAGCAGACGCCGAAACTGACGGACTATCCCTGCACGCTCATTGACGAACAGACCCTTGAGGTGGAGATCCGGCGTGAACAGGGCCTCAGCAAGCTGTTCGAAGAACTCAAACACGATGGCATTGAGGTGACCGGCATGCGCAACAAGGCCAACCGGCTGGAAGAGCTGTTTCTTGGCCTGGTCGAAAGCGGAGTGAATCAATGAGCTTGCAGCACTACCGTATCGCCTTCACCACCATCCTGCTCAAGGAGATGCGCCGCTTTCTGCGCATCTGGGTGCAGACCATCCTGCCGCCGATGATCACCACCGCCCTCTATTTTGTCATCTTCGGCAAGATGATCGGTAGCCAACTGGCCCCGATCGAAGGCTTCAACTACATGGACTATATCGTGCCCGGCCTGATCATGATGACGGTGATCACCAACTCTTACGCCAATGTGGTCTCCTCTTTCTACGGATCCAAATTCCAGCGTTATGTGGAGGAGCTGCTGATCGCACCAATCCCCCATTCTCTTATTCTGCTGGGGTTTATTGGCGGTGGTGTAGCACGCGGGCTAATTGTCGGGGTGATGGTCACGCTAGTCGCGACCTTCTTCGTCGACCTCCAGTTGCACAATATCTGGATCACACTGAGCGTAGCGCTACTGACCTCGATCCTGTTTGCCCTTGCCGGTTTTATCAATGCAGTCTACGCCAAGAGTTTTGATGACATCTCCATCATCCCCACCTTTGTGCTGACCCCACTGACCTATCTTGGCGGAATTTTCTATTCCGTGACGATGCTGCCGGGGATCTGGCAAGAGATCTCGCTGGTAAATCCGATTCTTTATATGGTCAACGCCTTCCGCTATGGCATGCTTGGCGTCTCCGACATCGACATGGCAACGGCCTATGGCGTGATTATCCTGTTCATCATCGCCTTCTATAGCTACAGCCTGTGGCTGCTAAAGCGTGGAGTGGGACTGCGCGGGTGATATCGCTGTTCCAATAAACTCCCGTCACCCTCGTCCCGAGAACAATGGTTGAGATAAAAACTCTCCGGGAGTGTCTGGATATACCGTTAATTATGGCGTTATCCGGGCGATCGCAAGCGGAGCGGATTTTGATTGGCAGCTTGTCGGAGACGACTTGATAGCGAAATGGGATTGCATGGCAAACTCATCTCCCCCGAAAAGACTAAAGGCGCCTCGTCATCAAAGTAGGTCACCCGGCCGTTTAGGGGAAACAGGCTATCACCATCACTTCTCTCGCGTGGCGCGGAAGGCTAGATCGGGCCATCGCTCTTCGGTAAGTTGCAGGTTGACGCGTGTTGGGGCGATGTAGGTCAGATCACCGGCACCGTCAATGGCCAGATTGTCAGTGGCCTTTTTAATGAAATCATCAAGCATCTTCTCGTCATCACATTCTACCCATCGGGCGGTAGTGATGTTGACCGGCTCGAAAATGGCATCGACCTTGTACTCATCCTTGAGGCGCTGCGCCACAACATCGAACTGCAGCACACCGACAGCGCCAAGGATGAGATCGTTGTTCTTCATCGGGCGGAACAGCTGTGTGGCGCCCTCTTCCGAAAGCTGTTGCAAGCCTTTCAGCAACTGTTTGGACTTGAGAGGGTCCTTGAGAACGGCGCGGCGAAACAGCTCCGGCGCAAAGTGTGGGATGCCGGTGAATTTCAGATCCTCGCCAAGGGTAAAGGTGTCACCAATCTGGATGGTACCGTGATTATGCAGGCCGATGATATCGCCCGGCCATGCCTCCTCGATGTGACCGCGTTCCTGGGCCAAAAAGGTGATGGCATTGGGGATCTTCACATCGCGGCCAAGGCGCACCTGGCGCATCTTCATCCCCGGCAAAAATTGGCCTGAACAGACACGCAGGAAGGCAACGCGATCACGGTGCTGTGGGTCCATGTTCGCCTGGATTTTGAAGACGAAGCCGGTAAATTTTTCCTCAGCCGGCTCCACCACTCGCGAGAGTGTGGCACGCGGTAACGGTGTCGGTGCGTAATCCACCAGAGCGTCCAGGATCTCCTGTACGCCAAAGTTGTTGATTGCCGAGCCGAACAGCACCGGGCTAAGCTCGCCCTTGCGGTAGGCCTCCAGGTCGAATTCGTGGCTGGCGCCGCGCACCAGTTCCACCTCGTCGCGGAAGTTGGCGATCTGGCTGCCGAACAGTTCATCCAGACGCGGATTGTCCAGCCCCTGGATCACTTCACCGTCGAGCTTCTTGCCGCCATGGGTGGCGGACATGATGATAATACGGTCGTTGTAGAGATCGTATACACCCTTGAAAGCCTTGCCCATGCCAATAGGCCAGGTCAGCGGTGCGCACTGAATCTTGAGGATATCCTCCACTTCATCGAGCAGGTCGATGGGCTCGCGTCCCTCACGATCGAGCTTGTTGATGAAGGTGATAATCGGTGTATCCCGCAGTCGACACACCTCCATCAATTTAATCGTCCTCTCCTCGACACCCTTGGCCGCATCGATCACCATCAGCGCCGAGTCCACGGCGGTGAGGGTACGATAGGTATCCTCGGAGAAGTCTTCATGACCGGGGGTGTCCAGCAGATTGATGATACTTTCACGATAAGGGAACTGCATCACCGAGGAGGTCACGGAGATCCCTCGCTCCTGTTCGAGCTTCATCCAGTCAGAGGTGGCATGACGCGCGGCTTTGCGTCCCTTGACCGTACCGGCAAGCTGGATCGCCCCTCCGAACAGCAGTAGCTTTTCGGTGAGCGTGGTTTTACCCGCATCGGGGTGGGAGATGATCGCAAAAGTGCGGCGCTTGCTGACCTGAGTGGAAATTGTGCTCATGCGGAATAATCTTGTCTAAAGCGGACTATTCTACAGCATTACAGAGAAGCCAAGAAGTGCCATAATCCGTGCAGTACGGGGTTAATCAGGGAAAAGAGAAGCTATGCCGGCGAAGCGATATGCACATCTCGCCACCACGGATATCGGGGCGATTACCGCCCAGCTTGATAACTGGCGCCAACGCTTTCCGCGGATGGGGGTAATGGCCTTCCTGCCGGAAAGAGAGAGCTCCCGCCTTGCCGCCATTCAGTCACTGTTTCGCGAAAACAACACTCCCCTGGTTGGCGCGATATTCCCCGCTATTATCATCGATGGACGATTTCACTCCGATGGCATTCTGCTCTATTGTTTCGAACAGATGCCCCGCTATCTGCTGCAGGAAGGACTCGCGCGGAGAGGTATCCCCCCGGTGGAGGCAAGCACCACCTTGGCGGCAAATATCGAGAAAAAACTTGGTGATGAGGATGGAACGACCAGCCTGTTCCTTCTATTCGATGCCATGCTGCCTCAGATTGGACTGATCCTCGAGGAGCTCTACATGCAATTAGCCGACAAGGTGCACTATATGGGCATCAACGTCGGAAGTGAGAGCTTCCAGCCAATACCCTGCCTGTTTGATGCCCGGCGATTGATTCAGAACGGGGTGCTCGCCCTGCTGCTTCCCGACCACGAAGGTGCGGCGCTGGAGCATGGCTACCGCGCACCGGAGCAGCTGGTGGCGGCAACTTCGACAGATGGCAACCGCATCATCAGCATCGACTGGCGGCCTGCCTTCGAGGTCTATGCCGAACGGATCAAGGAGCAGTACGGCGTGAATATCACGACTGAGAACTTCTACCAGTACGCCGTGCACTTTCCCTTCGGCATCATCCGCGCCGATAGCGAGGTACTGGTACGCATCCCGGTAACACTGATGGAGGACGGCTCGCTGTTTTGTATCGGTGAAATCCCTTCAAATGCCATACTCACTTTGCTGGAGGCACCTCTGGCCGAATCCTTCCACACCACGGAATTACTCGCCGAGCACTTCCCGAAGCCAGATGTCGCCCCCCCTCCGCTCATTTTTTACTGTGCCGGACGGCGACTCCACCTTGGTCTGGAGGCTTCACAGACGGAACTGCAATCACTATCCGCCCGCTTGGGAAATATCCGGCTTTATGGGGCATTATCACTGGGCGAGATCGGTAGCTCCCGACGCGGCGGCTACCCCTTGTTTCACAATGCTGCGATTGTCGTGACAAGGCTATAACATGCAACAGGGACAGATCCTCTCGACCCTATATGACATGGCGCTGGTCATCGGCGCTGAGGACCGAGTGGAGCCACTGGCGTTAAACACCCTCAAGCGTCTGATCTACCACACCGGTTACCCGGTTGGCCTGTTCCTGCTCACTGAAACAGCTCCCCTCAGCAACACCTCACAGACCAGCCGACTCACCCTGCTTGCTGCGATCGGCGACTATCGGCTAAAACCCTGGGTAGGGCATCACCTGCCGCTACCACCGGGCCTTGCTGACGGCAAGGCACAACTGTTCGATGCCTATCCCACCCTGCTGTCGACACTTCCTCTGCGCCAGGATTACTATCGGTGCGCCCTGCGCCTGCCTATCCCCAATGAGGGATTAATTTTGTTACTCTCGCCTGAACCGAGCAATACCGGTGTCCCGTTTGCCCAGATCTTCCAACCAATTATGGCCAACCTGAGCAAGGCCATCCAACTGTGCCGCAACAGCGAGGCCTATACCACCAGCTTGATAGCAGACCGCGACCGGGCCCGCATCGGCCATGCACGTTTTCGTTCGGCACTGGATACCTCCAGCGACTGCATCTTCCTCATCGACCCGCAACAGATGCGCTTTGTCGACTTCAATAAGACCGCCGAGGAGGTCCTCGGCTACGACCATGCCGAACTACTGGCGATGGGCCCCCATGAACTCGTTACCGATCTCGGGCGCGAACTTCTGCAGACGATCTTCCAGGAGCTGCTGGTGATGCCGGGTAACGGCAGCCGGGAATTGCGCGCCAGGCACCGCAAGAAGAACACCATGACCTTCCCGGTTGAGATACGCCTCAACGTCCTGCGTCAACAGTCACAAGAACCGCTCATCATCGCTGTAGCCCGTGACATCACCGAACGTCAGAAGGCCGAGGAACAGCTCTCTGAAGAGAAGGAACGGGCGCAGGTCACCCTGCACTCCATCGGCGATGGCGTCATCACTACCGATCCCCAGGGATACGTCGAGTATCTCAACCCGATCGCCGAGGAGCTGACCGGCTGGCAAATGGACGAGGCAAAGGGACATCCTCTGTCGTACATCTTCCACATTATCCATGAGACAACGCGCACCCCCATTCCCAATCCTGTAGCGAAGTGCCTGAGCGAAAACCGCATCATTGGACTGGCCAGTCACACCGTGCTGATCAGCCGTAACGGTGATGAGCTGGCGATCGAGGATTCGGCCGCACCAATCCGCAATCGTCATGGAGCGATAAATGGGGTGGTTCTGGTGTTTCATGATGTCAGCAAGGCAAGGGAAATGGCACATGAACTCAACTGGCAGGCAAGTCATGATTCGCTGACCGGACTCATTAATCGACGTGAGTTCGAGCAGCGACTGGAACAGGTCTTCCTGCGAACCCACGAGGAGGGGGAGATCCATACACTGCTCTATCTCGATCTGGACCATTTCAAGCTGGTGAACGATACCTGCGGCCACATCGCCGGTGATGAACTGTTGCGCCAGCTCGCCTCACATCTACAACGCGAGGTGCGTGAGAGCGACAGCCTAGCGCGCCTCGGCGGGGATGAATTCGGTTTGTTGATGCTGAACTGCGACCTGGAGCACGCCATGCGTGTGGCCAATACCATGAGGGATTGCATCATGGAGTTCTCCTTCGTCTGGGAGGAGAAAACCTTCAAGATCGGAAGCAGTATCGGCATCGTCGAGATCAACCGCTCGCTGCAGAATACCGCCCAGGTATTGAGCAATGCCGACATGGCCTGCTATACCGCCAAGGATCATGGCGGTAACCGTATCCACGTCTTCCAGCCCGACGACCTTGAGCTGGCACAGCGCCAAGGTGAGATGCGCTGGGTCGCACGCATCAATGACGCCCTTGCCAATAACCGCCTTACCCTTTACGCACAGGCGATTCGTCCCCTCGCAGCAAACGGTGATGGTGTCGTACATTATGAGCTGCTTCTGAGGATGCTGGACAGTGAGGAGAACCTGATCAGTCCGGGCAGCTTCATCCCCGCTGCCGAACGCTACAAGCTGATGTATGCCATCGACCGCTGGGTGATCAAAGAAGCTCTCGAGCAGCATGCAGCGCATCAAACAAAGACCAACAGCACCATGTTTACAATCAACCTCTCCGGGTTCTCGCTCAATCAGGACAGCCTGCTTGGCTACATCCACGACCAGTTCGAGGCGACTGGCGTGGCACCTCAGCACTTCTGTTTCGAGGTCACCGAAACGGCCGCCATCTCCAATCTCAGTCGAGCCCACGACCTGATCCTGGAACTCAAGTCACTTGGTTGCGCTTTCGCCCTGGATGACTTCGGCAGCGGACTCAGCTCCTTCACCTATCTGAAAAACCTGCCGGTCGACTTTCTGAAGATTGACGGCAGTTTCGTCAAGGATATTCTCGATGACCCGATCGATGACTCAATGGTTTCCGCTATCAACAAGATCGGCCATGACCTTGGACTCAAAACCATTGCAGAATATGCGGAAAATGATGCGATCCTGACTCGACTGGAGGAGATCGGCGTGGATTATGCGCAGGGGTACGGGGTGGCGAAAGCGGTGCCGTTGGAATCACTCTATACAGACAGCGCCATGATGATCGCGTCCTCACGCCCCTCTCCGGAGGGGTAATAACCCCGACGCAGACCCACCTGGTTGAAGCCCAGGCTGTCATATAGATGCAAGGCGGCACGGTTGGATGGACGCACTTCGAGAAAGACCGTGTCAGCCCCATGTTCGCGGGCAGTCTCCAAGAGAAAACGCATGAAACTACGCCCCAATCCCTGCCCCTGAAACCGGGGGGCAATAGCGATGTTCAGAATATGCGCCTCCCCTCCTCCGGCCGAAAGAATGCCGTAACCGACCAGTTGCCCTTCCTGCTCCATCACCCAACAGGAGTAATGCACCCGCAGGCAATCATGAAAGATCCCGGCACTCCAGCCATGGGGGTAAACCTGCTGCTCGATTGCCATCACCGCGTCGACATCGCTGTCTAACATTGGCCGCAGTTTCGGCTCGATCTGCTCCCGCACCACACTCATACCTTCGGCTCATTCACTGCAAGCAGGGTGGCATGGGCCAGACAGAGGTCTGTCCAAGCCTTGCGCTTGTCCTGCATGGAACGCAAAAGCGCTTCCAGGGAACAGGTCACGACGACCGGTACCCCACTCTTCAGCCGATGAACCTTGCCTCGCAACGTTTCAAAGGGGACATCAGTGCTTAACACACTCTGTGCCGCACTGTGGCCGGCTGCCAGAATGATCCTTGGCTGAAGCAGCTCGATCTGCCGCTGCAGGTAGTCGGCACAGGCAGTTATCTCCTCCGCGGCAGGCTCACGATTACCGGGCGGAAGACACTTGAGCGCCGTCGTGAGGTAGGCGTGTTCACGACGAAGACCGATGGCTGCAAACATGGCGTTAAGCAACCGCAAGGCCTGCTCGGAGAAAGGTTCAGATGACTCGTCATGAGCGCTGCCGCTAGGAGTTTCACCAATCACCAGCCAGTCCACATCCCTATTACCACGGCCAAACACCGTTCTGCAGTGTGAAGCGGCGAGCTCCGGGCATAGGGTGCAGCCTTGCACCCGCTGCTGCAGTGCAGCCCAGTCGAGGGTGGCGATATTTACGGGTACGGGATTCGAGGAAGGTTCAAGGTCAGGTGAGGTCTGTTCAACACTCTCCTTCGCCCTTTCACCCTGAACCTTATCTCTCTGCGGCTCACCCTCACGCAGCGCCCAAACCTGAATGCCCATCGCATCGAGATAGTAACGTTGCCGGCCATTCATGAGGTCAACCAGAGCCTCAGACATCGCCGCCCTGCGGATGGGCGCGATCGAGCGGAACCAGGATCTTGTTCAGGCAATGGATATAGGCCTTGGCCGATGCGATGACGATATCAGTGTCAGCCCCCTGCCCATTGACGATACGTCCTGCCTTCTCCAGCCGCACCGTGACCTCACCCTGAGCATCGGTACCGGAGGTGATATTGTTAACCGAGTAAAGCTGCAACTCGCTGCCACTCTGGATCACACTCTCGATCGCCTTGAGGGTCGCATCAACCGGACCACCTCCGCTGGCGCACAGTTGCTTCTCCTCACCGTCAACGGTAAGTGTTACGCAGGCCTCCGGGGTCTCTCCCGTCTCGGAGCAGACCTTGAGCGCCACCAACTTGATGCGTTCATTGACATGGCTCCCGAGGTCAGACTCAGTGACCAGTGCCTGAAGATCTTCATCGTAAATTTCGTGCTTTTTATCAGCCAGTTCCTTAAAGCGGGCAAAGGCCTCATTCAGCGCTTCCTCCGAACCGAACTCGATATCAAGTTCAGCCAGGCGCGTCTTGAAGGCGTTACGCCCGGAGTGTTTACCGAGCACCATACGATTGGCGCTCCAGCCCACATCTTCGGCGCGCATGATTTCGTAGGTTTCGCGATGCTTGAGCACACCATCCTGATGGATACCCGACTCGTGGGCGAAGGCGTTGGCGCCGACAATCGCCTTGTTCGGCTGCACAGGAAAACCGGTGATGCCGGAGACCAGGCGTGAGGTAGGCACGATATGTGTCGTGTCGATGTGGTCCACATCGCAGGTGAAAACATCCCTGCGCGTTTTCACCGCCATCACTACCTCCTCCAGCGAAGCGTTTCCGGCGCGCTCGCCCAGACCGTTGATGGTGCACTCAACCTGGCGGGCGCCGTTCATCACTGCAGAGAGGGAGTTGGCCACGGCCAGACCGAGGTCGTTGTGGCAATGCACGGAGAACACCGCCTTATCCGAATTGGGCATTTTTTCGCGCAGCAGGCGAATCGTCTCGCCGAACTGCTGCGGCAGGTTGTAGCCAACGGTGTCGGGAAC
>JBFEYJ010000036.1:0-18602 GCA_041562215.1 Thiohalomonadaceae bacterium
AGCCGAAAAGCGCACTGACCCGGCTCACTGGTTGGAGCTGGTGAAGGCGCATGGGGTCACGGTCTGGAATTCAGCCCCGCCGTTGATGGTCATGCTCATTGACTATGCGGATATGCGTGACAATAACGATATCTCATCTCTGCGTTTGATCATGCTCAGTGGTGACTGGATCCCGACCAGTCTTCCCGGACGTATCCGTAAACACAACACCGAGGTGGAGATTGTCAGTCTCGGCGGGGCGACCGAGGCCTCTATCTGGTCAATTCTTCACCCCATCGGCGATGTCGATCCGGCGTCGAAAAGCATTCCCTACGGTAAGCCGATGCGCAATCAGACGTTCCATGTCCTGGACGATAATCTCTCGCCGACGCCCACCTGGGTATCGGGCGAACTGTTCATCGGCGGAATCGGTCTGGCTGACGGTTACTGGAAAGACCCGGAAAAGACGGATTACCGTTTCTTCCACCACCCGGAAACCGGGAAGCGGCTGTATCGGACCGGGGATAAGGGGCGGTATCTGCCGGATGGCAATATAGAATTCCTCGGTCGGGTGGACTTCCAGGTGAAGATCCAGGGATACCGAATCGAACTGGGAGAGATCGAAGCCGCTCTTGACGCTCATCCGGATGTTGATTCGGCTATCGTCATTGCGATCGGTGAAACCGCCGACAAGAAGCAGTTGGCGGCCTATGTGGTGGTGAGAAACGGCTCCGAGTTGTCGGCAGAGGCCATTTCAGCTTTTTTGCGGGAAAAACTCCCTGCTTACATGATCCCGAAGCATTACTCGTTCCTGGAGCGGTTTCCGATTTCCGCAAATGGAAAGATAGATCGCCGTGCCTTGCCCGCTATCGACGAGTCGATAGGGGGCATCGCCGCAACGGATGAATTCATATCGCCCCGAACGGACACTGAAATCCGTCTTGCTGAACTGTGGGAAGAACTCTTGGACCAAAGCCCGGTAGGCGTTCGGGATAACTTTTTCGAACTCGGTGGGCAGTCCTTCCTGGCGGTGCGGATGGTGGCGAGGATCCATCAACTGTTCAGCAAGGAGATTCCACTGGGCAGTCTGTTTGAGCGACCCACCATTGAACAGTTGGCCCTGGAACTGGATGGCGACGAAACTCGCGAGTGGAGTCCTTTGGTGCCCATCCGGACAGCTGGGGAGGGAACGCCGCTGTTCTTTGTCCATCCGGTCGGAGGCAGTGTCTTCTGCTTCAATGAGCTGGCTCAACGGATCGGTGATCGGCCGTTCTATGCCTTCCAGGCCCGGGGGCTCGACAGTGATGATGCCCCGATTGCCGATTTCTCTGAAATGGCGGCGGTTTACATTGAGGCGATGCGGCGCATTCAGCCGGAAGGGTCCTATTTCCTTGGTGGCTGGTCGCTCGGTGGCGGTGTCGCCCTGGAGATGGCGCGTCAGCTAAGAGATGTAGACGAAGAGGTTGCGATGGTGGCGATGATCGACTCCCCTGCACCTTATCAATTGCGTATGCCCGACGCCGCGGAGATAGCAGCATGGTTTGCTCAGGACCTTAGTGGATCCCCACTTCCAGAGGGGACTATCGATCGGCTCAGGGCGGAGGGGTACGACGAGTTAATCAAGACTACGTTGCAGCATGTGGTGCAATCAGGTGTCCTCCCCGCCGACACCTCTCCAGAGCAGATAAGACGTCTACTCGGGGTCTTCAGCTCCAACATAAAAGCTCAGCAGGCATTTTCTCACGCCGGTATCAAAGAGCGAGGGCTGCCGGTGGCCTTGCTCCGCGCACGGAAACAGCCTCCTGAAGAATTGTTAAAGCACTATTCCACATTCAAACAATCGGACTTGGGTTGGCGGGAGATCGTTGAAGATATAGAGATCCTGGATATCGAAGGTGATCATTATACCGTGCTGGCATCGCCGAATGTTGATGAGGTCGCTGAGGTCGTGATGCTTCTTGCGGAGGGTGCCAGCGGAACCGATACCCCGAAAGCTGAAGCGGTACGGTGATGCAGGATGCGGTGCATCTTTGGCGGATTTCGCGTGCTCTAGTGGCCGGGATCGACTTCACTGAATGGCCCTCATCGGAGGATAAGAGCTGCCCCCATAAGTTAACAAGTCTAATATCCTGAGCGGGCTGTCGACTCACACAGTACGGTGTCCCTACAGCAATAGCCTGGAATTTTTTCGCTTGAATGGTCGGCATAACCCGTGGAAGCGTAGCCCAAGAGAGTTCAATTCCGCTGTTATTTTCCGGTGAACAGGATCGTAAAACAGTAAATACAGTCGGGTTTATGAAGGCTGCCTAGGTGGAGAAAACACGCTGCCGGAGCTGTCCCGGGCGATTCTCCCTATTTATCCTGGGCTGGGCCTGCTTGATGATAGGCTGAGGCGGAGTCAGTAAGCATGTCGCGAACGATATTTCGGCAGACATCGACGGCAATGGCAAGCAGAGCCGGGGATTTGCTGATCTTGGAGGTGACAATACCCCCTTCGATCGAAGTCAGTATCGACTCGGCACTGCTGCGTGCGTTGACGTCGGTACGAAACTGCTTTCGGGTCGTTCCTTCCTTGATCCAGGATACGAACGTGCCGACTTTAAATTCGATGAAATTCTGGATCTCATGTCGAAGCTGCGGATGAGTTTCGCTGATTTCGAGACCGAGATTAGCAGCGAGGCAGCCGAGGTAATTGGAGCTCGTCATCTGGCTCTGCGCGTAGTCAAAATAGCGGAAAAAGCGTTCGACCGGATCATCGACCTCCTTGGTCAGTTGCTGTAGAACGGACTGCACCTCATCCATGTATGCACGGACGGCAGCGAGCACCAGGGCATCCTTGGTAGGGAAATGGTGAATAATGCTGGACTTGGCAATACCACACTCGGCCGCCAGCGGCGCAAAACCGAACCTGTTATAGCCATATTGGTACAGTTGCGTGATTGCTGTTTCGACTATGTGTGCCTTTTTGTCTTCAGACGTCGCCGTCAATTTGCTGCTCCCGTCTTTTCGTGTGAGCGACCATTATAGGAGGAACCGTACTGCTAGTCTTTACTGCTTGGCGCCAGGGCGGGTCAATCGCACCAAATTCAAGAATGGTCTCAATGAGTTGTGGGTGAGTGTATCAGTCTGCGTAACGCTGATGCGGTTGTTCACATATTGTTCTTAGGTGTATTGGGTGGAATGAAGTTTGGTTACGGCTTGGTCCTACTCGCAGCACCACTGTGCAGACGTTTAAGGAATACTTTCATCTCCTTGGCCGCTTGGATATCCCCTTTCTTTTCGGCACAGGTGATACCCTTTTCGAATGCCTTGACGGCCCTGTCGGTCTCTTTGCACTCGGTGAGGGATTTACCCAGGAGTTTCCAGGCGGCGGAGTAATCCGGGTCAAGGCTGACCGCCTTTTCCAGGTGGGTAGCGGCGCTGTGGAAATCGTGTGCCTGGTAATAGGCGTTACCCAAGCCGAAACGCAGCATGGCGTTGTCCTGTCCACTGCTCAGCATTTTCTCAAGATTTTCGATGGTACTCATAGGCATTACTATGAGGGCGGCTGGCTGAGTTTGAAAGGTCAGCTTGAGATGAGGTTACTGTGGGCGCTGCGCCACAAGGTAGGCCTCGTTGCGGAATCCTTCCTCAGTGCGGCCCAATGTGCCCTCCTCACGATAGGCAATGAGTTGCAGGGTGGGGAAGAGATGGAGTAGTTCGTTTTTCGCCAGGAGGTAAGCGGGATTGCCGGGCCCGATAGACGGATCGGTTTTCTCTTTGATAAACGTTTGGTAAAACAGCAGCCCGCCGGGGCGCAATGCGGCAGTGAGCTGCGGGCACAATTCACGCTCGAGAAAGCGGCTGACGACGATAACATCAAAACTGTCCGCCGGAGGCGGTACGGCAACCACATCGCGCACCTGGCAGTCGATGTGCTGTCCGAGTTGTGCTGCGAGTGTCGAGAGCCGTTCCATCGCGACGGTGGAGATGTCCCAGGCGCTGGTGACTAGCCCTTTTTCGGTAAGAAGCAGGGCGTTGCCGCCGAGGCCGGCCGCAAGATCGAGTGCCTTGGTGTTGGGCGAAAGCAGATGGACAAAATCGGTTAATACCTGAGCCGCGGTAGGGAGGAGGTTGTCACTATTGCAATAGCGGCTGTCCCATTTTTCGCCTTCATTCATGAACAATTGCCGCTTTATTTTCGCCAGAAGGCGGGGCTGAGCAGGACCAGGAGGGTAAATATCTCCAGACGCCCCAAGAGCATGGCGAAGCAGAGCACCCACTTGGCAAAGTCCGGCAGGCCGGCATAACTTAGTGCCACATCACCAAGGCCGGGGCCAAGGTTGTTCATACTGGCGGCAATGGCCGAGAAAGCCGTCACCTGGTCGAGGCCGGCAACCATCATCAATAACAGCAGGACGGTGAAAATGGCCACGTAAGTGCCGAAGAATCCCCATACTGAATCAATGACCCGATCAGGCAGGGGTTTGCCACCGATCTTGATGGGAATCACGGCGTTCGGATGGACCAACCGGCTGATCTCACGCATCCCCTGTTTCAGAAGCAGCAGGAAACGGATCACCTTCATGCCTCCTCCTGTCGAGCCGGCGCAACCGCCGATGAAGCTGGCGAACAGCAACAGCACCGGCAGGAAGCCTGGCCAGAGGGCGTAATTACTGGTGGTAAAGCCAGTGGTGGTGCCGATAGAGACAACTTGAAATATCCCATGCAACAGAGAGTCGGTGAAGTCATCAAAAGTGGCATTCATGTGCAGATAGAAGGTAGCGATAACAGCGATGATACCCAGTACGGTGATATAGGTCTTGAACTCGGCATCATGCAGATATGGCTTGAAGTCCTTGCCACGCCAGGCGAGGAAATGCAGTGCGAAATTGACCCCGGAGAGTAGCATAAAGACGATCGCGACGAGCTCAATGAGGGGCTTGTCCTGAAAGAAACCCATGCTGGCATCATGGGTTGAAAAGCCGCCGATGGCGACAGTGGAGTAGGCATGGCCGATGGCATCGAACAGGCTCATCCCTGCCAGCCAGTAGGCAATCGTACAGCTGATGGTGAGTCCGAGATATATGTACCAGAGTGCCTTGGCTGTTTCGGTGATGCGTGGGGTGAGTTTGTTGTCCTTCATCGGTCCGGGTGTTTCCGCCCGATAGAGCTGCATACCCCCGATGCCGAGCATAGGCAGGATTGCGACGGCCAGGACAATGATCCCCATGCCGCCCAGCCACTGCAACTGTTGACGGTAGTAGAGTAGCGAAGGGGGGAGGCTGTCCAGGCCGCTGACCACTGTGGCGCCGGTGGTGGTGAGGCCGGAGAATGATTCGAAAACAGCGTCAGTGAGTGATAGGTTGGGCTCTGCACCCACCGCAAAGGGCAGGGCGCCGAAAAGGCTCAGTACAGTCCAGAACAGTACAACCACAACGAAGCCGTCACGCAGGCGTAATTCCTTGCGGATACGGTGTACGGGAAGCCAGAGCAGGAGGCCGGTAATGAGAGTGAGGGCAAAGGCCAGCAGGAAGGATAGATGGAAACCATCACCATAGATGGCCGAAACCAGTGTTGGCGGAAACATGGTGGTGCTGAAGAGCATCAGCAACAGGCCGAGGATGCGTTGAATAGCGGTAAGCTGCATGCGTTTTTCTTTATCAGCCAGAGTGCCGAGAGTTAAGTTGATCTTCTCATAAATCTTTCGGGAAGACGCCAGGAACGCAAGAAAACATAGACCACTGTTTTCACGCTACAGCTGAGCCCGAAAGTCTCGTAAACTTAAAGTGCGTGACAATAATTCACGATATTGTTTCCCACCGCCATCCTTGGCGGCATTTACATCTCCGCAAAAAAGCTTGCTTTACAGGAAGGTAATGCCGACCTGGAACAGTCTTTCGACTTCCGGGATCCGTTTCTTGTCCACCACAAACAACAGCACGTGGTCCTCCGCCTCTATCACGGTATCGTGATGGGCGATAAGCACTTCATCCCCGCGCACCACGGCGCCGATAGTGGTGCCGTGGGGCAGTTTGATGTCTTCGACAGCGCGTCCGACAACCTTGGACGAATATTGATCGCCATGGGCAATGGCTTCAATTGCCTCGGCCGCGCCACGGCGCAGGGAGTGCACCATTACCACATCACCGCGGCGGACGTGCGCCAGCAGTGAACCGATAGTCGCCTGGGGCGGTGAAATGGCTATATCGATGTCGCCACTTTCGACCAGATCAACGTAGGCGGCCCTGTTGATCAGTGCCATTACCTTGCGTGCGCCAAGACGTTTGGCGAGCATCGCCGAAAGGATGTTGGCTTCGTCATCGTTGGTCAGTGCACAGAAGACATCAGTGTCCTCGATATTCTCTTCCAGCAGCAGCTCCTCATCGGCGGCATCACCATGCAGCACAATGGTTCGTTCAAGCTCCTCGGAGATGGTGACAGTTCGCGGGGCATTGTGATCGATGAGCTTGACCTGGAACTGGTGTTCCAGGGCCTTTGCCAGGCGTGTGCCGATATTGCCCCCTCCGGCGATGATCACACGCTTGACCGGTTTTTCCAGACGTCGCAATTCACTCATAACCGCACGGATATCTTTCTTGGCGGCGATGAAGAAGACTTCGTCGTCCGCCTCGATCACCGTGTTGCCCTCTGGATTGAGCGCGCGACCGCGACGGTAGATAGCGGCCACCCGGGTCTGAACACCTGGCATGTGATCACGTAGCGTACGCAGCTCATGACCGACCAGAGGCCCGCCGTAATAGGCCTTGACAGCGACCAGTTGGACGCGGCCGCCGGAGAAATCGAGGACCTGCAATGCACCTGGATGTTCGATCAGCCGGTGTACATAGTCAGTAACCAGCTGCTCCGGGCTGATCATGACGTCGACGGGAAGTGATTCCTGGCTGAATAGTTCCGGGTACTGTAGATATTCCTGTGCACGCACCCGTGCGATCTTGGTGGGGGTGCGGAAGAGCGTAAAGGCGACCTGGCAAGCGACCATGTTGGTTTCATCGCTGTTGGTGACGGCGATCATCATATCGGCGTCTTCGGCGCCGGCCCGGCGCAGTACATCAGGGTGGGAGGCCTGCCCGGCGACGGTGCGCAGGTCAAGGCGGTCCTGCAATTCCTGCAGCCGCTTACTGTCGGTGTCGATGACGGTGATGTCGTTGGCTTCGCTGGCGAGATGGTTGGCCAGAGAAGAACCGACCTGTCCGGCACCGAGAATAATGATTTTCATGGGCGAAGTGCCTTATTTCTGATCGAGCCTGCACGAAGTGGGCACATTCTAGCCCGAATGTTTCATGAATGACACACGGCAAAGGTGGGGACGAATGCGAGAGATGATCGCTCGCTATTAATTGTAATCGATGGCACAGCGCACTCAAGCCATCGAAACCTTCAGCTCGAATTTCTTCTCTGTGATTACTGTCGAGGGCTAAATCGTTTTGGGTCGATGCCGAGGCTGCGCAATTTTCGGTAAAGGTGAGTGCGCTCCAGGCCTGCGTGCTGGGCGACGTTATTAACACTGCCCTCAAAGCGTCGTAACAGCACTTCAAAATAGCTGCGTTCAAACTGCTCACGGGCTTCCCGCAGGGGCATCTCGTAGGCTGTCATTGCCGGATCAACGGCATCCGGTCCGCGGCGTTGTTGTCCAAGGGCTTCTTCAATATTGTCAATATCGAGTTGGCGATCATGGCCGATGATCAGCAGGCGCTGCACCAGATTTTTCAACTCACGAACATTGCCAGGCCAGGGGTGTTGACGTAAACGGTTGAGTGCTGCTGTGGTAAAACTGCGGTAGGGGAGTTTTTCTGTTTCGACAAAATAGTCGCTGTAAAAGGCGATAAGATCGAGAACATCCTCGGCGTGCTCGCGTAGTGCCGGGATATAGAGCGAGACGACATTGAGCTGGTAATAGAGATCCTCATGAAACTGTTGCCGGGTAATACGCTGTTCCAGGGAGTGGCGGCTGGCGGCGATGAGACGGATGTTGGCGCTCACGGGGGTATAGCCGCCATGTCGATGAAAGCAGCCTTCCTTGAGCAGCCGGAGAAGACGCTGTTGCAGCTGAAGATCGAGGTCGGCGATATCATCAATATAGAGTGTGCCGCCGTTGGCCTGGTCGAGCAGACCGTAATGCACCTGCTCACCATCTTCCCTGCCGAACAGAAGCTCGCCGGCCTGGTCTGCTGTGGTCATCACACTGATGTCGGCACGCTGAAAAGGACCGTTCCGGCGGGCACTGTTATTATGCAGGTAACGGGCGAAGAGGTGTTTACCACAGCCCGGTTCTCCGCGCAGTAACACCGGGGTCTCGTGGTGGGCTATCTGCAGTGCCTGTTGGCGCAGTTGCTGGAATTGACGGCTGCGGCCGATGGGCTCGTTGACAGGTTGATTCACCTGGCGCAGGCCGACATTTTCCCGCAACAGGGTGGCGCTCTGAAGGGCATGCTCAATGGTAAGTAGCAGCTTTGCCAGGGAGAGTGGTTTTTCGATGTAGTCGTAGGCGCCCAGTCGGGTTGCCTCCACGGCCGTTTCCACATTGCCGTGACCGGACATGATGATCACCGGCTGGTTCAGAGGCTCTTCTTCCGTCCATTCCTTGAGCAGTGTAATGCCGTCGACATCAGGCATCCATATATCGAGCAGTATCAGATCGGGGCGCTGTGTGCGCCGTGCCTGACGAGCTGTGGCGCCATCTTCGGCAGTAGACACCGAGTAGCCTTCGTCTTCCAGGATCTCCTGCAACAGGCGGCGAATGTCGGGTTCGTCATCGACGACCAGGATGTGGGATGAGGTGCTCATGTGCGTTCCCCGGCCGGTGATTTTAAGTCATGTTCATAAACGTTGGCACTGCGCACACCTACCTTACTCTGCACAGGCAAGCGTAGGGTGACACGGGCGCCGCCCTTTTCCAGATTCTCTGCCCAAAGGATACCACCGTGCTCCTCGACGATCTTCTTCACCACCGCCAGGCCCAGGCCCGTGCCCTTGGGCTTGTTAGTGATGTAGGGTTCGAAAAGCTGTCCCATCAGGGGTTCGGGAAAACCGGGACCGTTATCCTCAAAGGACATCTCGACAAAGCTGGAGCGGTCCTTTTCAGTGCGCTTGATTAAAATATTGAGGATAAGGGGTTGTAATGCCTCGCCGGCCTCGAGAGTGTTCTTGATCAGATTATGGAGGAGTTGGCGCAATCGTCCCCTGTCAGCCTCGATTTGCGGCAAAGGCTGGTCGATGCGAAGCCGGATGGTGATGTGTTGATCACCCTGGTAGAGGTCAAGTACCTCGCTGAGTAGTCGGGCAAGATCCACCGATACCAGTTGTAGTTTCGGCGGGCGGGCATAGTCGGTGAAGGCCTTGACCATCTCTTTCATGCTCTCGACCTGTTGCACGATGGTGTGGGTGGATCGGTCCAGCACCTCAGCATCCTCGGCAGGCATGGTATTCAGGTATTTATGTCGCAGGCGTTCGGCTGAGAGCTGAATCGGGGTCAGCGGATTCTTGATTTCGTGGGCAAGGCGCCTGGCAACCTCTCCCCAAGCGGCATCGCGTTGCGCCTGGATAAGCGCGGTCACATCGTCGAACACGATCACATGCTCACCCTGGGCGTTGCCTCCGCCACGCAGAGGAGAGCCGCGACAGATAAGAACCTGTCGTCCATTGGGGCCAAACAGCACCACCTCCGCCTGCCAGGCGCCATGCGTGCGGTCGAGATGACTGGTAATGGTCTCGACCAACGGTTCAAGCAGCGGGTAACGTGTTTGTAGCTCCGCCAGCGAGAGCTCAGGATCGGGTCCGATCTCAAGTCCCAGGATTTTCTCTGCCGCACTGTTAATGGTGTGCAATACGGCCTCATCGTCCAGGGTCATTACGCCGGATGAGAGACAGGCGAGAACCGCCTCCAGATAGGCACGCTGATCTTCCGCCTGGCGCTGGCTCTCGCTGGCTTCATCGCGGGCTCGGGCGATTTTTCGCGTCATTTCATTGAACGAGCGCACCAGGAAACCGAGCTCATCGCGTCCGGGCATCGACAGGCGCATGGTGTAATCACCGGCAGCCACAGCACGAGTACCTTCGGCCAGATCGCTGATTGGTGCTACCAGACGGCGGGCGGAGAAGAAGGCAGCCCACACGGCGGTCAGCAGGCTGAGTAGCAGGACTAGAGAGAGAGTCAGAGTGAAGCTGTATTTTAGCGGTTGCCGCAGGTAAGCAAGTTCCTTGTACCGGGTAAAGGCCTCCTGCACGCTGTTGGCGAGGGTATTCAGGCGCTCCGGAACGGCATAGAGGGCGTGAAGCAGTCGTGGCTCGCCAAGCGGGTCGGGATTGGTTACCAGCATCACGATACGCATGTGCAGTCCGCGGTCGCGGATTGGCTCAAGCGCGGCATAGTCCAGCCCGCGACGTAGCTGCAGCAGGATCGCATTATTGGGCAGGGTGGGAACGACAGTGGAGGGGTCAATGGAGCTGCTGGTTATGACACGGCCATTGAGGCCCAGCAGGGTCAGTTCCACCGCTTCGCTGCTCTCGCGCATATCGTGGATCTTGAGGCGGACGGTGGCATCGGACTGTTGGGCCAGGGTCTCTACCTGCAGGCGGCTCTGACGCAACAGCTCTCGCAGCCGGCTGTCGAGAGAGGTGCGACCCAGCTCCAGAGCATCTTCAAGCGCCTGTTCCACACGAAGATCAAACCAGCTGTCGATACCACGATGCAGGAATTGCAGGGAAAAGTAGTAGAGCACTGAGATTGGCGTTACCGCCAGAATCACGAACATAATCACCAGGCGCACAGTTAGGCGCGACCCGGCGGCACGCTCGCGGTAGTGACTGATTAGCGAGATGAGGTGACGTCCGATGAGCGCCAGTAGTAGGAGCAGGGCCAGGATATTAATGGCCAGTAATAGTGAGTAGAGACGGCCGAAGACGACTGAGTTCTGCGTGGCGGCACTCATCATGTAGAGTGAGCTCAGCAACAGAATGAAAAGCAGTAGGATCGGCTTGGGGCCGGAGGTGAGACGTTTTAGGGTGTCAAGGACCATGTGTACCAATCACTGTTCAGTCGCCATGCGGGGGTGATATAGGCAAGAGGTCTTAGCGGAGATGGGAGCGATTCGATATCGAGCGCGGCCTGGAGCAACACCTCGTAATTTTCGTTCTTCTTGATGAGTTGCGCGTCGACCAGCGGGAAGTCGCTGAGTGTTCCCATCGCATCAAGCGCTGTGGAAAGGCTCTGAAACGCATAAAAAGCGCCGCTATTGAGATTTTGCAGTAAAAACTGATGAGACAGTGGATGGAACTGTAACCGATAGCGCTGCTCAAGGTTGGCCACTGTGGCATCCAGCCACCAGTCGCGCTTGCGCTGTATCTCTATGGATAGACGCAGGGTCAGCGGAACACCATTATCCAGGGCGGCAAGCGCCTCGTTACTGAAGCGGTAATCTACATGTGCGTCCAGCAGGTAAACATTATCCTGCAAGCGGGTGTTGACCCCGGTGATGAAAAATTCGGCGGCATAGAGCGGCGTGGCCAGCAGAAGGCCGAGGATAAAAAGCAGATAACTATATCCTCGACGGGCAGGGGTGGCCCGCTCAGGTATTGTTGTCGCCTTTTTCAATGCATGCGTAAAAAAAACCATCCATTCCATCCTGATCCGGGAGTATTTGTCTCCCTACACCGGCAGCTGTGCCCCAGTCCGCCACGATCGGTTGCTCCCTCGCATCATCATGGTTGGCAAGGAAGTTTGCAAGTTGTCCGGTGTTTTCCTGTGGCAGGACCGAGCAGGTGGCATAGACCAGCATACCGCCCGGAGCGAGCATAGACCAGAGGTTCTCGAGGATCGCTGCCTGCAGAGCGGCAAGGCGGGGAATGTCATCAGGCTCTCGCAGTAGTTTGATGTCCGGGTGGCGACGGATCACGCCGCTGGCAGAGCAGGGGGCATCGAGCAGAATGCGATCAAAAGGCGTTCCATCCCACCAGTCAGCGCTGGAGGCATCGGCGGCGATCAGTGTGGCATCGAGTCCAAGGCGGTGTAGATTCTCCTTCACGCGTTTCAGCCTTTTTTCCTCAATATCAAGGGCAATCAGCTCAACATCGCTACAAATTTCAAGAAGATGACTGGTCTTTCCCCCCGGTGCGGCGCAGGCATCCAGCACACGCATCCCCGCTCGAGGTGCTACCAGCAATGCGGCCAGTTGTGCCGCACTATCCTGCACAGAAACCTCTCCATGAGCAAAGCCGGGCAATTGCTCCACATTGACCGGCCTCTCCAGGATGAGGGCATCAGGGGCATGTGACGATAATATCGCATTAAGCCCTTCGGCCCGGAGTTTCTGTAAGTAGTCGTCACGGGAAATCCTACGGCGATTGACGCGAAGTGTCATGGGCGGGCGCTGGTTGTTGGCGTTGACAATCGCTTGCCACTGTTCGGGCCAGGCCTGCTGGAGTAGCTTCAGCAGCCAGGCGGGATGGGCGCTGGCGGCGACCGGGTCAGCTTCGAATCTCTGTTCCAGTGCCTTGTGCTCGCGCTGAAAGCGGCGCAGTACGGCATTGACCAGCCCCTTGGCCCACCCTTTCTTCAGCAGAGCGGTGACGGCGACGGTTTCCGAGACTGCCGCGTGAGCGGGGATATCCATATAGGCTAGCTGATAGAGGCCCAGCAGCAACAGGCTCTGGATATCGCTGTCTTTGGTCTTGAGCGGTTTGTCCATCAAGAGCTTTAGGATGGCCTGCAGGCGCGGTTCCCAGCGCAGAGTCCCATAGCAAAGCTCTTGTGCCAGGGCACGGCGTTCAGGCGGCAGGCTCTGGAAACTGTGTGGTAACAGAGTGGCTAGAGATTGACCTTCCTGCAGCACGCGGGTGAGAACCGAAACGGCGACGACTCGAGGATTCTGCCCCCCCTTAGCCACCTAATACGACTCCATCAACGGAATTGGCGTTGAGAAAATTCGCGGCGTCCTGGGGTTTGCCTCCGGGACGCTGAAGGCGAAGTAGTCGCAGTACTCCTTCAGCACAAGCGATATCGATGCCTTTTTTGTCGGCATGGATCACACTGCCGGCGGGTTTGTCGGATCGTTCATCCAGTGCTCTGGCCTCCCAGATCCGCAATACCTCGTCCTTGTAGTGTGTTTGTGCAACCGGCCAGGGGTTAAAGGCTGCCACCTGTCGGGCGATCTGAGGCGCCGTCTGATGCCAGTTGATCTCCGCTTCGGCCTTATGCAGCTTTTTTGCATAGCAGGCCTGGCTTTCATCCTGCCGTTCGGCGGTCAGACGCCCTTGCTGCAGTCCCTCCAGCGCTTCGGTGATAGCGCGGGCACCGAGGGAAGCGAGGCGATCATGCAGGGTCTGCGCATTATCATTCTCGTGGATCGGGGTGCTGAGTTTGTAGAGCATGTCACCGGTATCCAGACCTACGTCCATCTGCATGATGGTGATACCGGTCTCGGCGTCACCGGCGAGGATCGCCCGCTGAATAGGTGCTGCACCGCGCCAGCGCGGCAGCAGCGAGGCATGAATATTGAGGCAACCGAGTCGTGGAATGGAGAGTACTTCCAGCGGTAGTAAGAGGCCGTAGGCAGCCACGATCATTACATCCGGCTCAAGTGCGGCCAGGGCGGCGTGTTCATCGGGATCTTTGAGGCTTTCGGGCTGGCGTACCTCGATGCCGTGCTGTAGCGCCAGCTCCTTGACCGGACTGGCCTTGAGCTTGCGCCCACGCCCTGCCGGACGGTCGGGCTGGGTGTAGACGGCGCTGATCCGGTGAGGGGTGTCAATCAGGGCAGACAGTGCCACGGCGGCAAACTCCGGCGTGCCGGCGTAAACGATATTCAGAGGGGGGGTCATAAAAGGATTATTTTTGTTAGTGAGTAGTTACATCGTTTGCCGCATTTGCTTTTCGAGCTTTTTGCGGATTCGCTGACGCTTGAGAGTAGAGAGGTAGTCGACAAACAGCTTGCCATCGAGGTGGTCAATTTCATGCTGGATACAGACTGCCAGCAGACCATCAGTTTCAAGTTCAAAGGCCTCACCATGGCGGTTCAGGGCACGGACCTTGATTCGGTCGGCACGTCGCACAGTTTCATAAATGCCGGGAACCGAGAGGCAACCTTCGTCCATCTCCTCATCACCTTCTCTGGCGATGATTTCCGGATTGATAAGCACTAACGGCTCGTTTTTCTCCTCGGAAACATCGATAACGACAAGGCGTTTGTGGACATTCACCTGGGTTGCGGCAAGACCGATGCCGGGGGCATCGTACATGGTCTCGAACATGTCGTCGATGAGCGCGCGCAAGGCGTCGTCGACCTGTTCGACCGGCTTGGCGACGGTGCGCAAGCGCTCATCAGGGAAATGCAAGATTGTCAGATTTGCCATAGGTATTCCGTAAAAAAGCTATAGTAATTGCGTAGCTTTTGTTGCTAAAGTAATGATCATACAGAATTCTTTACCCATATCGCCACTCTTTGATAGTGGGGGATATTCGATAAACTTGCCAGGTATGCTCATGGTTACAGAACCGCATCATCATGCCCGTTTTCTGCCCGGTCATCTGACGGCAGCAGTGACACTCCTCCTGCTTGCCGGTTGTGCCTCCACCCCTGACGAGCCATATGAGCCGATGCCTGTCGCAGAGCCGGCTCCAGTTGTTGAAGATGTCGTTGAACCAACCCCTGCCCCCGTCGTACAACTCAAGCCCAACTACCCTGAGAAATATGTGGTTGTGAAGGGTGACACCTTGTGGGATATCGCCGAACGCTTCCTCAAGAGCCCTTGGCAGTGGCCGCAACTCTGGCACAGTAACCCCCAGGTTGAAAACCCTCATCTGATTTACCCCGGAGACATTCTCTCCATTTATTTTATAGACGGCAAACCGGTGCTGGGAGTTCAACGGAATGGTGAAGTCCTGAGGGAGGTTCGGATGCCCGAAGTGGTCAGTGTGCCCAAAGAGGTACTCGGCAAACACTACCCCACGGTCAAGCTTTCGCCGCGAGTCCGTGGGACGAGGCTTGAGGATGCTATTCCGACTATCCCCTTTGACGCTATTAATCCCTTTCTTGGTCGTCCAAGCGTAGTTTCTGAGGATGAGCTTGAGCGGGCACCCTATGTGGTGGCGCATGCCGATGGGCACCTGGCCTCCGGTGGCGGCTACCGAATCTATGCCCGTGGTCTGGAGAAAACAGCACTGGATGGCGATTATGTAGTGGTACGTGCCGGGCAAAGTTATCGTGATCCGGAAAGCGGCAGGGTATTGGGGTATGAGGCGGTCTACCTCGGTGAGGCCCGTCTGATGGCTTCCGGCGACCCATCGACCCTGGACGTGACGAGCTCCAGCCGCGAAATCCTGCGTGGGGATCGCTTGCTGCCGGTGGTGGGTAATCAATACCAGCGTAGCTTTATCCCCCGCGCACCGGAGAATCTGGTTGATGCCAGCATTATAGCCGTGTTCGATGGCGTGAAGCAGATCGGTCAGTATCAGGTCGTGGTGTTGAATCTGGGACGCCAAGAAGATATCGAGGCCGGGCATGTGCTGGCGGTGAAACAACGCGGCAGCAAGGTAAAGGACATTGTGAATGGAGGCTCGGTGAAACTGCCTGATGAGCGTGCCGGTGAGATCATGGTGTTCCGTGTATTCGAGCAGGTTAGCTATGCACTGGTGATGAGGGCAACGAGACCCATGCATGTCCTTGATCAGGTGACCAATCCCTGATGGGGTAGAGGAGTGCTGCAAGGGAAATGCAGGAGGGATAAGTACACCGCGTGCACTGGATTTGTTGTGACCTTGAAATAACGCGTGCAACAGGTCCAACCTTTTACAGCGCTGATGATGAGTGAAGTTACAGATATTTTAAGACTGACCCTCGTCGATCAACAATGGCCGCAGGAAGGTGGCCGGGAAAGTGGAATCATTCACTGATGGCGGAAGATAAGGATAAACTCCGTTACTGGCTGGCACTGTTGCATGCCCCCGGTGTCGGGGCGGTAAAGTTCAGTGAACTGCTGCAGCAGGCAGGCTCCCCCGAGCGGCTGTTCCATAGCCCCTCCCTCGCCGGAACGGCTGCAGCGTTGCAGGCTTGGCTGCGAAACCCCGCCTGGTCGGTGGTTGAGCATGATCTTGCCTGGCTGGAGCAGGAAGACTGCCATATCCTCACCCTGGATGAGCCTGCCTATCCCCCCTTACTGCGTGAACTTCATGATGCGCCTCCGCTACTGTTCGTGCGTGGCGACCCGCATCAGTTGCACAACCCCCAGCTTGCAATGGTAGGCAGCCGCAACCCCAGCGTCATCGGCAAGGAGACCGCTTATGCCTTTTCACGCTCGCTTGCAGGTGCCGGGATGGTCATCACCAGTGGCTTGGCGCTGGGGATCGATACTGCCAGCCATCAGGGCGCGGTAGACGGTGGTGGGCAGACGATTGCCGTCTTCGGCACAGGACTGGATCGGGTCTATCCGGCGAAAAATCGCGATCTGGCCCACGCGATTGTCGAACATGGAGGTGCGCTGGTTTCGGAGTACCCTCCCGGCACATTGCCCTTGCCGGGGAACTTTCCACGGCGAAACCGGATCATAAGTGCATTGTCACTCGGTACGCTGGTCGTTGAGGCGGCACTGCGCAGCGGATCGCTGATCACTGCCAGGCAGGCAACAGAGCAGGGACGTGAGGTCTTTGCCATCCCCGGGTCAATCCATAATCCCCTGGCCAGGGGATGTCACCGATTGATCCGGGAGGGGGCCAAATTGGTGGAAACCGCACAAGATATTCTGGAGGAGCTCGCACCGCAGTTGTGGGCGGCGCTGGATAGCCCGGCCAGTGAAGAGTCCGGACCGGCGCAGACTGCACGGTTGGATGAGGACCACCAGCGGTTGCTTGATTGCCTGGGGGATGCCCCCAGTGCGGTCGATAAGTTGGTAGAGCGTAGCGGATTGACGGCAGAGGCCGTTTCCTCCATGCTGTTGCTGTTAGAACTGCAGGGCTACGTGATATCCACAGCGGGTGGCTACACGCTAGGCAGCAAGAGAACGTGAAATGAAACCAGATGTATTTGATATTCTGCTCTACCTTTTCGAAAACTACATGTACGACGAGGCAGAGCTGGAGCACGACCGTGATTCGCTGCAGCGCGAGCTACTGGATGCCGGATTCCGCAGGAATGAAATCGGCAAGGCCTTTGACTGGCTGGAAGGGCTGGGCGCCATTGACTACGATGGAGCGGTGCCACTGAAGAGTGAGCAGCAATCCTTTCGCATCTACTCCGAAGAGGAGTTCGCCAAGCTCGATACAGAGTGCCGCGGTTTTCTTCTCTTTCTCGAGCAGATGGGAGTGCTGGACCATGCCACACGTGAGATGGTCATCGATCGTGTTATGGCGCTAGAGAGCGAAGAGGTGGATCTGGAGCAGCTCAAATGGGTCATCCTGATGGTGCTGTTCAATCAGCCCGGACAAGAGGCCGCCGTGGCCTGGATGGAAGATCTGGTGCTGGACGAGGTGGTCGGTCAGTTGCATTGAGTGTTCCGTGTCCGGTTTCACCTGCCAACGGCTCTGTGTTGGGCTCACCGGAGTCAGGATGAATTGACTGCGAGAGAGGGAGAGCAGACAAAATCTCCCTCTTGGTCACCATGTCGTTCTACTGTGCTCCGTAAAATTTGGAAAGATTAGGTATCGCTCTCCTGCTCCCTCGGATCAATTCCTCAAAGCCCGACAGGTTGCTGGCGGGCATTTTTTTGGTTGTTAATATATGAGCAAACATCTCGTTATCGTGGAGTCGCCGGCTAAGGCGAAGACCATAAAGAAGTATCTTGGCAAGGACTTTGAGGTTCTGGCCTCCTATGGTCACGTGCGTGATTTGTTGCCGAAAGAGGGGGCCGTCGATCCGCAGCATGATTTTGCCATGAAGTATCAGGTTATCGACAGGAACAGTAAGCATGTCGATGCTATTGCCAAGGCACTGAAAAAGGCCGATAGCCTCTATCTGGCGACTGACCCGGATCGCGAGGGTGAGGCGATCTCTTGGCATCTGCTGGAGATCCTGAGGAACAAGAAACTGCTCAAGGACAAAGAGGTTGGGCGCGTGGTGTTCCATGAGATCACCAAGAACGCAATCCGCGACGCGGTCGACAATCCCCGTGAACTGGCGATGGATCTGGTCAATGCCCAGCAGGCACGTCGTGCCCTTGATTATCTGGTCGGTTTCAATCTCTCACCGCTACTGTGGAAGAAGATCCGCCGCGGCCTCTCCGCAGGGCGGGTGCAAAGCCCCGCGCTGCGCCTGATTGTCGAACGCGAGGAGGAGATCGAACGATTCAACCCGCGGGAATACTGGACTGTCGAGTCCGATGTCAGCAGCAAGGGACAGAATTTCAGCGCCAAGCTAATCCAGTTCGAAGGCGAGAAGGTCGAGCAGTTCACCATCGATAACAGCGAGCGGGCCGACACTGTTGAGGCAGCCCTGCTCAAATCCGCCGAAGGTCGCCTGACCGTCGACAAGGTGGTAAAGAAACAGCGCAAGCGCAACCCCTCGGCACCGTTTACCACCTCCACCGTGCAGCAGGAGGCATCACGCAAGCTCGGCTTCACTGCGCAGCGCACCATGCGAACCGCACAGCAGCTTTATGAGGGGATCGATATCGGCGGTGAGACCGTCGGCCTTATC
>JBFEYJ010000037.1:0-18566 GCA_041562215.1 Thiohalomonadaceae bacterium
ATGCCGTGCAACGTTAAATGGGGCGCCGCCAAGTACCTCACGTCCATCGGGAAAACTGTCGAACAGCACCTCACCGAAGATAACAGGGCGACCTTTCAATAATGAAAAGCGTTGTTGCGTCATAGTATTGTTTGCTTGTCGGCGGTCGGCGATTACCCGTATCGGTTATCGCTCCATTCCGGCACACTCTTTACAGTGTAGTCCGTATTTCGATTCTTGCAGGACCGAATGGGCATTCGCCCAGGGAACAGAGCTCATGCTTGAGAGACGGGCTTGATGACCATGCTCATGGAAATAGGACAACCCACGCGCTGAAAGGTGTTTTCGTAGGAAGCGGGTTTCGGCCTTACATGACACACTTCACACTGCGGTGCGAGGCCATGCTGTCTACCCCGTCGAGCTGTTACAATGCGGCTCCTTGACGATCAGACGTTTAATTGCCCGTGTCCAACCTGAACCCCAGACAGAAAGAAGCGGTCCGCTTCATCGACAGCCCCCTGTTGGTGCTGGCCGGCGCCGGGTCGGGCAAAACGCGAGTGATCACGCAAAAAATCGCTCATCTGGTCCAAAACTGCGGTATCGCGCCCGGACACATCGCTGCGGTGACCTTCACCAACAAAGCCGCGCGCGAGATGAAAGAGCGTGTCGGCCAGCTGCTTAAAGGCAAGGAGGGTAAGGGGCTGCGTGTTTCCACCTTCCACACACTGGGGCTGGACATCATCCGCAAGGAACTCGGCGCCCTTGGCTACAAGAGCGGCTTTTCCATCTTCGACGCCGCTGACAGCGCCTCGCTGCTACGTGAATTGATGCGCAAGGAAAACAGCAACGAGGAGCTGGAGAAGGAGGTGCAACGGCAGATCTCCAGCTGGAAGAACGCCTTCATCACCCCGGAACAGGCACTGGCCAGCGCGGAAGATCCTATGGACCACAACGCCGCCCTGCTCTACGCCGGCTACAATCGCCACCTCAAGGCCTTCAATGCGGTCGATTTCGATGATCTCATCATGCTGCCGGTGCTGCTGTTCCAGCAGCATCCGGAGATCCTGGAGAAGTGGCAGAACCGCATCCGCTACTTGCTGGTCGACGAGTACCAGGATACCAACGCCACCCAGTACCAGCTGGTGAAGATGCTGGTCGGCGTGCGTGGCGCACTTACCGTTGTCGGCGATGATGACCAGTCGATCTACGCCTGGCGGGGTGCACAGCCTGAGAACCTCGCCCTCCTGAGCAAGGACTTTCCCAACCTCAAGGTGATCAAACTGGAGCAGAACTACCGCTCCATGGGCCGAATCCTCAAGGCAGCCAACCAGCTCATTGCGGAGAATCCGCACGTGTTCGAGAAAAAGCTCTGGAGCGAGCTGGGCTACGGCGATCCGCTCAAGGTGGTCAATTGCGCCGACGAACAGGACGAGGCACTCAAGGTCGCCTCGGCGATTCTCCACCACCGCTTCCAGCACAACAGCGACTATTCGGACTTTGCCATTCTCTACCGTGGCAACCACCAGTCGCGCCTGTTCGAGCGGGCACTCCGCGAACAGCGCATCCCCTACACCATCTCCGGCGGCAGCTCCTTCTTCTCGCTGACCGAGGTGAAGGACATCATGGGCTATCTGCGCCTGCTGGTGAACCCGGACGATGACACCGCCTTCCTGCGCGTGGTCAACACCCCGCGTCGCGAGATCGGCGCCTCCACCGTTGAAAAGCTCGGCAGCTATGCCACCGGCCGCGGCATCAGCCTGTTCGCCGCCAGCTTCGAACTTGGCCTCAAGGAGCAAATCAACGACCGGGCCCACGCACGGCTGACCCGCTTCGTCCACTGGCTGGTGGAGATCGGCGACCGCGCCCGCCGCGGCGATCCGGTGGCCGCCGCTCGCGACCTTATCCGCGACATCGACTACCAGCTCTGGCTCAACGATAACAGTAAAGACCTCAAGCAGGCCGAAAGGCGCATGGAAAACGTCGAGGACCTACTGGGCTGGCTCAAGCGCATGGCCGATGATCCTGAAAACGATATCACCGACCTCAGCGAAATGGTCGCACGCATGAGCCTGATGGATATTCTGGAGCGCCAGAACGAGGAAGAGGCTGGCGACTCTGTGCGCCTGATGACGCTGCATGCGGCCAAGGGACTGGAGTTTCCGCATGTGTTCCTGGTCGGGATGGAAGAAGAACTGCTCCCGCACCGCGTCTCCATCGAAGAGGACAACATCGAGGAAGAGCGCCGCCTCGCCTACGTCGGCATCACCCGCGCCCAGCGCACCCTCACCATGACCCTCGCCACACGCCGTCGTCGTGGAGGCGAACTGGTGCGTTGTGAACCCAGCCGCTTCCTTGAAGAGCTCCCTGAAGACGACCTGCAATGGGAGGGCAAGGGAATTGAAGTTTCCGCCGAAGAGCGACAGGAGCGTGGCAAAGCACATCTCAGTGCGCTCAAGGGGATGCTGGGAAACTGACCATCCGGAGGGCCGGCACAAATGATCGAAATAGTCCGGTTTACCGGTAGCAAATGAGCATTTTGAACTCATTATCAACAACACTGAAAATGGAAAAACCGATTTTTCGATGCCCTGAAAAGGAGCACCGAAGATCTCTCAGCATCATTGCAACCACTCTTCTTAAGCCCCATATTCAAGACTTACCCAAGCGATGCGAAGCTCGTCCTTAATGGCATCGTCACCTTATGCTGAAATCATGAACGACACACCGGGACAGCGACCGAGCATCGTGTTTAACAAGCGCGTATAACGACGTTCAGCGATATAGAGCCCGCCACCAATCCCGGTAAACTTATAACGACCAATCCACCCGAGCCGCACCATGCCAGAACTTCCCGAAGTTGAAACCACCCGAAGCGGTATTGCGCCACACATCGAGGGCAATGCCGTCAGTGATGTCGTCGTGCGCCACCACCAGCTGCGCTGGCCGGTGCCGCGCGGGCTAAAGGGCACACTCGCCGGTCATAAACTCATTGCGGTTTCGCGCCGTGCCAAATACCTGCTCTTCACCTTCGACCACGGGACACTGATCTTGCACCTTGGCATGTCGGGTAGCTTGCGCATCATCGCTAGTACCCTTCCGGCAGAAAAGCACGACCACATCGATATCGTCTTCGAAGATGGCAAGGCACTGCGTCTGACCGACCCACGCCGCTTCGGCTGTGTACTCTGGACCCGTGATGACCCGCAACAACACCAACTCATCGCGCAACTGGGGCCGGAGCCGCTCAGCGAAGCCTTCAGCGGTGACACGCTTTTCCAGCGCTCACGCGGACGCAAGAGCACCATCAAGCAGTTCATCATGGACGGCAAGATAGTCGTTGGGGTAGGAAATATCTATGCAAGTGAATCGCTGTTCCTCGCCGGTATCAACCCGAAACGGATCGCCGGTAAGATCAGCCGCGAGCGCTACCAGAAGCTGGCCGAAGCGATAAAGCAAGTACTCACCGCCGCCATCCATCAGGGCGGCACCACCCTGCGCGACTTTGTCGGCGGTGACGGAAAACCCGGCTACTTCGCCCAGCAATTGAATGTCTATGCAAGAGAGGGAGAGCCGTGCCGGGTTTGCGGAACAACCATCAAGCAGCTCGTGTTGGGGCAGCGGAGCACCTATTACTGCCCCAGTTGCCAGCACTAGCGATTAAACCGCACCCTTGCTAACCAGGCTCGAAGTCAAGAGCCCATATTCGGCTGTACTGCCACCGGTTATGGCGCAGTAAAGAACTTTGCGTCCTTCAATTAACATAGCTCCTGCACATGCTTACTCAGGTCTGATTTCAGCAGATGAAGTGGCAGAGTTGATTTCATGACAATCCAACCAGGAAAGACCAGCCTGCTGCGTAAAGTGCAAAATATCCGGGATTGCGGTCAGGCCTTTGGGATGAACATCATGAAAGAGGAGTAATCCGCGACGTTTGAGGAGCATGAGCTTCTTGACCCTTGCGGCGACTTCACTGGCTGAAATCTTACTGTGCCAGTCCTGGGAATCAATATTCCACAAAATAACCCTTGCACCGTGTTGGCCGAGATACTGGATTAATTCCGGCTGACGCTGTCCATAGGGAGGCCGAAACATGACAACCTCGGCTTCAGGGGTAACCCGTTTTACCAGCGCATTAGTCTTATCCACCGAGTCTCTCCAATCGGTCAGCCGAGGATGAGCCTTGTGGGTGTAGCCGTGCGAAGCCAAACACTGGTTCCAATAAAATTTTCGTAGAGAATCGGCTGGTGTCGCCGCCAACCTGCGCTCCATTGCGCTGCCGAGAACGAAGAAGAAGGCGGACAAATTATGTTGGTCGAGCAGAGAAATATAGCGCTCCGTATGCCCACCGGATGCCGTCGGTCCGTCATCAAATGAGAGCGCGAATTGTCGATCCTTGAACTCATTCCCAAGTATTTCGGTGGCATCAAGTTTCAGGATTTCACTGGTTGGAGAGGGGAAAAGTGCTGCCAGGCGGAACTGCTCTTTTAGATAGGATCCATAAAATCGGCGCGTATTCTCAAGCCAAGTAGCATACTTTTCGGCACCCAGCGATTGCAGCTCAACACGTTTGGAAAAATCGATGAAATCATCCCAGCCTCCTCCCTTGAATCCGCAGCCCAATTCATCTGCAGTGCAGCCCGCAGAGGCATCAGAGAAAAGCGCCAACCATTCCTCCTTCGCGCCCTCCTGCCACATCAAAAGGGAGTCCGAATGAATCGATTTGATACCGAGATCGATGGGCTCGAATGTCGTTTTCGAATAGTCATTCAGAACCAAAGCCGAGACGATGATTTCAGCACGAGAAGCCTGGTCGAAATCGACAGGGCTTACGATATGATGCGGCCAAAGCGAGAAATCCGCTTTGGCAATCTCCGAAGGACCAGCACCATGCGCCTGTTGAATCGCCAAACACAAGAAGGCGGCAATAAGCCGCCCTTTTAGATTCAGTCGCAAACTACTGATTCCCCAGTTTTTGATTCATACGAGTGATACCGCGGCGATAGGCTTTATGGGTACGAAGTTGCTCAGCGGTTTGATAGTTGTTGAGTGCTTCCGACCAACTACCTTCATCCTCGTAAATGCGCGCAATGTTGTAATAGGAACTTGCCTTTACAACCTTTTTGTTCTTACCACTGGCGAGAGCGATCGCCTTGCGATTTGCAAAAAGTCCCTCTGCTTTTTTGCCCATTTTCTGGTAAAGCAGGCCAAGATTGCTGTATGCCTGGGCATGCTCTGGATTGTTGTTGATTGCCTCGAGGTAAAGTGACTCGGCTGAGGAATAATGACCGGCGTGGTACTCCCGCTCGCCTTGTTTGTTAAGTGCGTTGGCCAATGCTCGTTGATCCGTGTTCACCTCAGGTATGGATGTGAAATCACCCGATGCCACGATATCAGCCATGAAACCGCCTACCTGATCCCGTTTAGAGAAATCGGCGAATTTATTGATGTCGTAGAACTCGCCATTGTCACCTATGCCGAAAACAACCCATGTATTACCGACCTTTGCACGTGGTGGAGTGAAAGTACGAATGAGCGTCGAACCGACATAAACGAAGACTTTTGCCCGACTTGTTAATGACAGCGAAGCACTTCCTTTCCTTCCACCTTCAGAGTAGTTATGAACTGCATAAAGGTACTTTTGCCCGGATTTTTTCTTCTGAATGGTGATAGTCTCCGGTCCAAAGCCAGTGACATCGTCCACGTCCAGATTGGAAAGGTGTCCTTCTTTATCGCTAAAGTAGACATGATTACCCGGGAAGTAGAGATGGGAATCAAGATCACTTGGTGAAGGGCCCCACGTAAGCACGACACGAAGGCCATCAATATTTGTCATGACGGGACTAACGGCATAAGTCATTCCGTCGCAAGGACACTTGACCACAAGATTGGAATAGCCATCCTTTTTGACAATCATCGTTACATTGGAATCATCGGCAAAGGAGCCACTCAGTGCAGCTTTTCCCTGCCCATTGGTGATACTTTTTACCGAGGTCTCTCCAACCTTTTGTAAAATGACTTCAGCGCCGTTAATAGTCTTATCCTTGACGACAGCGCTTAGTACCTGAACGTCGGCGACGGCAACAGACGCGGACAAAAGGAATCCCGCAACGGTGATTGGTCGGATGATACTTTGTGACAACATTGAGACTACTCCCTGTTTTTTTATTGGCCAAGAGTCCTGGCAGAGTATTTTGAAAGTAAAAAGTGATAACCGCACTGCGCCCGCATGGAGCAGGTCAATTATTCAAAACCGCTAGTCTTTCAAATGGATAGTTATGGCCAGATTGAATTAACCGTACTTTTTACTCATCAAATAATACCACGATAAGCGGGGTATTCGACAAGGCTAACCATCCGCCATAATAAATCCCTTCCACCTCCCTTTGCGGCGGTCTCCACTGGTTCGAGCTCCATGCGCATGTCCTTGAGAGAACCGTCTTGTTCGTCATGGACGCCGTAATACGCGGTCGTTATCACTCGCAACCGAGGCGGTTAGTATCTCACCGCCTCCGACGAGCAGGAGCCGTGGCCTATAAATCTCGCGGAGAGCAAAAAAAACGGCCGGGGATTCAGGCGAATCCCCGGCCGAATTTTTTCTTCCTTCGCCATTCGAGCGACCTGCACTCTGGCGGTAGAAGTTATCGATGAAGCGCGATGCGATCTTCCGTTACATCACCATCTTTTTCCAGGCGCCATCCTGAGTGCGGCAGGCAGTCGACTTTTCACGCTCAATGCCGTTTTGGCCCTGGTATTCAGTGATGTAGTCGCGGCAATAGCGACCATCAGACTCATAGGTGCGTTCAGGTGTCACACGATATTCGCCTTGTTGATTGTCATCAGTCCAGCGGACAGTCTGATTGTCGGGAGCCTGTTCGAGGACCTGTCCGGTGCATTGTTGGTCCGCCTCATCCATGGAACGACCGATGTTGTGACCAACCAGACCGCCGATGACGACACCGAGGACGGTGGTGATCTCACGATTGCGGCTATCGCCGGCCCGGTTACCGATCGCTCCGCCAATCAGCCCGCCGACCACAGTGCCGACCGTCTTGCGATTACAGGAGCCGCTGCTTATCCCCACGTCAACGGTAGCGGAGCCCCCTTCATGGACGACAGCGCGTACACCGGTATGCTCATCAACATAATAATCATCGTCCTGCCTGACATAACCTCCGTGATCATTGCCTTCATGGTTGCGGCGCCAGCCATGTGCCGGGGCCCATGGAGGTGGACCACCGCCGTGGCTCCGGGAATAGCCCTTGCCGCCTCGGCACTTTACCTTTCCCTTGTGTTCGTAACAGTCCTCGCCATAGCTACCACGGGCTTCATTTCGGCCGGGGTCTGCGTCGGCCACCAACGGCATGGCCAGTAGTGAGGTCAACAGTAACGCGGTTATTCCCTTTGCTGGATTCATCGTTCTTTACTCTATTTTCGCTGCAGATTCCGCCTGATTATGCCTGTGAGGCATGATAACGGAAGCGGTAACCGTCTAAAACGTGATCGGCGACACGTTCATTTATTAAATGCTTGCCTTGCTGTGGTTATGAATAGTCAACGGAGAAAGGGCTTAAAGCAGGCAAACCGCCACCCTGAGCCAAGAATGACTTACGTAGACCGATGCTGCCTGTTAGCGAGCCATAAACCTGTGGTCATGGGAGGTAAGGGCATGTAGTCTTCCTGTACTTACAATCCACTATCGGGGAGACGTTCAGCCGTGGAGATCGAAATCGGAGGCCTGTTTGGCCTGATACTTCTCATCCTTGTCATCTGGGGTATCGTCAGCACCATTCAGAGTCGTGCAGGCACCGGCAAAAAGGTGCTGTGGATAGCCCTCATGGTGGTACTCCCACTGATCGGTTTTATCCTCTGGCTGCTGCTCGGGCCGAAAGCGGCGAAATAACACACCAAGGGGAAGTGGAGTCAGGGTTACTCCGCAAAACCGGTAGAACCCAAACCTCTGTGCGAACATTCACCCCAGAGGTTTGGGTCCCGACTACAAGCAGACTCTCTTTAATACGATTATTCAGGAGCTCCGCAGGATGCCCACTCTACTGAGTAGTACTCGCACGAAATAGCGCTCCCAAATCACCCGGCACGAGAGCTATTGCCTCAGCACTCACACTCAAGATGCTCGATGATGAGCTGCAGATTCGCCCATGCTTCGGGCAAGGCCACTCCCTGGACACTCCGCTCCGCAAGGAGTGTTTCCGCATTTTTTTGGATAACCGTCAACTGCTCAGGCTCGAACATCCAGAGTACCGCTTCGAGCTCATCCTCCTCGGCTTGCAGTAGCGTGGGAATGAGCTCGTCCTGGGTGATGGGGGTGTCAGGGCGCATCAGATCGGAGATCAGTGGGTATTCCATCAGGCAGAAATGCTGCTGGCGTGCCAGTTCCTCCTGCTCCAGTTCCATGCGCGCCATGGGATCATCGGCGGCGGCCTGCCACACAGCGTTCATTACCACATCGATAAGCCGACGGATCGAGTGCTTGTGATCGCCGCAGTTTCCACCAAGACCGCTGCAACGGGCATAGAGCTGATCGAGGCTGGCACGTAGCTCCAGCACGACTTCGCTTTCGACGTTGGCATCCAGGTTAATCGCCTGCTGGATCACGCGGCGCATATCGCTCTGAAACCGCTCCATCTCCTCGTTATCGAGGCGGCGTGCTTCAGCATAGGCCTCAGGAGGGAATTGTGGAGCCGGTACACCAAACAGAAAATTGTTGTCCTTACGCCGAAGGTGGCGCTCATACATTCCAATGATGTTACTGCATTCACTCATATTATCAATGCTGGCTGACTCGGGTTTTTCATTAAACACTACATCGCCCTCAGCAGTTAGCCGACGCTCTTGCGCTGGTGCCCGGCCTCTTCAAGCCGGCGCAGATAATCCGACCAGTGGTCGTCGTAGTTCCGCCCCAGGTCGTAGAGGTAGTTCCAGGTAAAGAGGCCGCTCTTGTGTTTATCGTCGAAGAAAATCTTCAGGGCATACTGGCCGATCTGCTTCAGCTCGGTGATGTTCACCTCTTCCTTACCGACCTGCAGTACCGCCCCTTCGTTGTGATGCCCCTGCACTTCTGCCGAGGGCGAGTAAACCCGCAGGTACTCACAGGGGAGCTCGAAACGGGCACCGTCTTCGAAGGCGACCTCCAGCATCCTGCGCTTGCTGTGCAAGGTGATCTCGACGGGTAGATGGTGCGCTGTGCTCATGGCATCGACTCCACTGGGCCGGGGTATCATTAAGGGCGTTATTTGACCGTTGCATGGTATATGGGGACATCCTGCGACGATTGAAAGCACCGTTCGAATATCCCCCGGCCAAATAAAGACCGGCATGGGACGAAGTGCCAGGAAAGAGGGAGGTAAGGTACAAAGGTGCAATGAGGAAGAACGAAGATACTGAAGGGACCTACCTCAAACTACCCTGCCACTCAGGAAACCACCAGCTATGCAGACGGCTTAGTCCTTGCGCTTGCGCGCCCGGGGGTGAGCCTGGTCATAGACTTTGGCCAGATGCTGGAAGTCGAGGTGTGTGTAGATCTGGGTGGTTGCGATATCGGCATGGCCCAGCAGCTCTTGTACCGCACGCAGATCGCCGCTGGATTCGAGAATATGGCTGGCGAAGGAGTGACGGAGCATGTGGGGATGAACTCGGCTATCCAGTCCCTGGTGTTGCGCCCACTGGCGAAGGCGCTGCTGCACATTGCGCGGCGAGATGCGCCGACCATTCCGGCTGACAAACAGAGCCTTCTCCTCCTGTGGCGCCAGTTGGCCACGCACCTTGAGCCAGTCGGCCAGCGCACCAAGCGCCATCTTCCCCACCGGGACCACCCGGGTCTTGCTGCCCTTGCCGGTGATACGCACTGTGGCGTCCGAACGGTCGATGCTGTCGGTATCGAGCGAGATCAGTTCCGCCAGGCGCAGGCCGGAAGAGTAGATAAGCTCCATAATCGCCTTGTCGCGCAGGACCAGCGGCCCGTCGCCGGATATCGCCATAAGGTGGCCGGTCTGGTCTACATCCAGCGCCCGCGGCAGCCGCTTTTCCGCCTTGGGGGCGGGCACATCGAGTGCCGGATTGCTGGCCACTACCCGCTCACGCAGCAGGTAATTGTAGAAACTTCGGATCGCCGAGAGTTCACGCTGTAAGCTGCGACCGCCGATCCCTTTACGGTGCCGCCAGGCGACGTAGCTACGCACGGCAAAGGAGTCCAGCTTTGTCCACTCGGCAATATCCGCGCTTTCACAGTAGTCCTGCAAGTGATTAAGATCGCGCCGGTAATTATTCAGGGTGTGATCGGAAAGACGCCGCTCGTTACGAAGATAGCCAAAGAACCGCTCCACCCAACCATGGTCCTCCTGCTGCATCGCTACAGCCCCAGATGGGAGCGGAAGATACGATTCATCACCGAGCCGAGATGGGAGACAAAAACAGTGCCCATCTCCGGATGGTAACGTTTGGGGTCAATGCTGCCGATAGCCAACAGGCCCAGGCAGGACGCTTCCTCCCCGCACAGCGGGATCACCACGGCCGAAGCGATTTTCTGTCCGGCCTTGCCGAACAGAAGCTCTATCTGCTCGGGCTTGAAGTGACCGCAGACGGTGCGGCGGCCATTAATAACGGTTTCCAGGGCCTTGAGGCGGGGGTCGTCTCGGCTGACACTTTCCTCGCGTCCGGGACAGTCGAACAGCAACAGTTCGACTGCATCAGCATGAAAGTCCTCGCGCAGAGCATCGCGGATATAACTCACCGCCTGTTCAATTTCATCCGAAGCGATGAGGTTGAGGATCATTTCCTGGAAACGCCTCATCAGGGTTTCATTGGTCCGTGCCGCGACAGTCAATTGCTGCAACTGCTGCTTCAGTTGATGTTTTTGGTCGCGAATAAGGCCGATCTGGCGCTCGATCAGGGAAATGGCCTTGCCGGTTTCATGATGCGGGATGGTCATCTCTTCCAGCAGATATTCATGGCGGGAAAAGAAGTCCGGGTGGCGGTGCAGGTAGTCGGCCACCTCATGCTCCTTGAGTTCTCCTTTGGGATTCGCCACCTCAATCTTTTCCGTCATAACTCGATTGTCCCCTCGAATACAGTCGTTGCCGGACCGATCATCCACAGATCCTCATCTTCACCGCGCCAGCGGATGGTCAGCTCCCCTCCCGGCAAACTGACGCTGACCTCATCGCCAAGCAGTCCCCAACGTCGTCCAACCGCCACCGCTGCACAGGCACCTGTGCCACAAGCCAGAGTTTCCGCCGCTCCGCGCTCATAGACGCGCAGACGGATCGCCGCCCTGTCGAGCACCTGCATGAATCCCACATTCACCCGCTCGGGAAAGCGCGGGTGCGACTCAATCTTTGGCCCGAGCTCGCCTACCGGCGCCTTATCCACATCCTCGACCTGCATCACCGCATGAGGATTTCCCATCGAGACCGCGCCGATGGGCAGTAACTCCCCTCCAATTTCCAGCTCGTATACCAGCTGAGGCGATTCAGCAAGAAACGGCAGGATTTGAGGCGAAAAATCCGGTTTTCCCATATTTACCCGAACCTGACCATCAGCCTCGATATAAAGGGTGATAAGGCCCGAGGCGGTCTCCACTACGATAGTATCCTTATCGGTGAGCCCCTTGTCTCGCACAAAACGGGCAAAGCAACGCGCGCCGTTACCGCACTGCTGCACCTCGGAGCCGTCGGCATTAAAAATGCGATAGCGAAAGTCGACCCCGGAGTGCTGCGCACGCTCAACCAACAAAAGCTGATCGCAACCAATACCGAACCTTCGATCGGCAAGCCGGCGAACCTGCCCGGAAGAAAGGTCGATATCCTGATGAATTGCATCGAGTACCACAAAGTCGTTGCCGAGACCGTGCATTTTAGTGAAATTTATTGTCATCTCAGTAGCTTACAACTATGTGTCATGGAAGAAAAGTAGCACAGGCAAGCACGTCCTGTCCCGTTTAATTCCTTTTCAACCTGCATTCGTTCAAGATAGCTACCGCGGGGGATCGCCACTAGTCGACAAGTAGTTGAGACTCACCCTTGATAGCCGTGTTCGCCGGCATGTCGGTAGAAAAGCCTGTCTGATTTTCAGCATTCACATCATTCAGTTTGTAGCGACCTTCAGCATCGAACTCAACTACCTGGTTCCTCCAAGGCTGTTGTATTCGAAAATATACTTTTCAGCCGACGACGCCCAGATCCGCCTGCCCCGACCACCAGAGGATCTGTGCCGCCTCGGCCGGTACCCTGACTGACCGATGGGATGGCGCAACTCTCGGAGTAAAGTCCCGAAAGTCCCGCTTTTGGTTTACCGTTATTCCGAAGCGGTAACCGTTGATTGCACCAGGTATCTCACCCAGGCGCTGCATCGTTTCACAATAGGGCTGGTCGTTTCCGGACTCTGCATCGGCATAGAGCTGGACGGCGACGGTATCGGGGGATAGGCTCCCGAGGTAGACCTGCAGCTCAAAGTGCCAATCATCGCCTCTCTTTTCGATCCGCAAATTGCCCAAGTGCAGCTCGTGCCAGTGAGCGTCGAGCTGCAACGCCCACTGGTGAATCTCCGCGGCCATACGGCCGTTTTCCGCGGCACGCTGCCGATAAGCCTCAGCAGCCGGCAGATAGTATTGCTCCACATAATCGCGCACCATTCGGTTGGCACTGAATTGCGGAGCCAGTTCCGCCATGCTGGCGCGCATGCATGCCACCCACTCGCGCGGGATCCCTGCCTCGTCCCTCCGGTAAAAAGTCGGCACCACCTCCTGTTCCAGCAACCGGTAGAGCTCTTCAGCCTCGACCGCGTCCCACTTCGGGTCTGATCGCTCCTCATCGTTACCGATGGCCCAGCCGAATTGAGGCGCATAGGCCTCTGCCCACCAGCCATCCTGCACGGAAAGGTTAAGACCGCCATTGTTTAGCACCTTCATGCCACTGGTGCCGCAAGCCTCCCATGGACGGCGCGGCGTGTTGATCCAGACATCCACCCCTTGAACCAGTTGCTGAGCCAAAGCAATGTCATAGTCCTCGAGATAGACGACATGGGCGCGAACCGCAGGCTGCTGCACAAACTGCACCCACTGCTGCAGCAGGCGTTTGCCCTGCTCATCCGCAGGGTGGGCTTTACCTGCAACGATAAGCTGTACCGGATGCTCGGCGTTAGTCAGCAAGCGCACCAACCGTGTCGGGTCGGAGAGCAGGAGATTTGGCCGTTTGTATTCAGTGAAACGCCGGGCAAAGCCAAGGGTCAGTGCGTTGGGATCCAGCACGTTGCGATACTGCTCCACGACCTGAGGGGCCTCACCGCGCTGCGCCAGTTGGCGGACCAGGCGCTCCCTGGCGTATTCAACCAGATCGCGCCGTTCCTCACCCGTGAAGCTCCAGAACATTTCGTCATTCAGGTTCTTTATCGCCTCACTCAGCGGCTCTACATCACCCCGCCAGCGTTCCTTGCCTGCGGCCTGGGTCCACAATTCATCGGCCCAGGGGGAGTCCCACGAGGGCACGTGCACACCATTAGTGACATGGCTGATGGGCACTTCCACCAGCGGCCAGCCCGGGTAAAGTCCCTTGAACATGCCGCGACTGACCTTGCCGTGCAAGCGGCTTACGCCGTTCGAGCGGGCACAGCTGCGCAGGGCGAGGCAGGCCATGTTAAAGGGCTCGCCCGTATCGGTCGGCTCTTCGCGCCCAAGGCCGATTAACGCCTCCCGTTCCACCCCCAGTTGTTCTGCATAGTGGCGCCCGTACTTCTCCAGCAGCGACACATCGAAGCGATCGAAACCCGCCGCCACCGGCGTGTGGGTGGTGAAGACATTCCCGGCCCGGGTTGCCCACAGCGCGGTCTGAAAATCACAAGCGTTCAGCCGCTTGAAATTTAGCGCCCTCTCAAGGGTGAGGAAGGCGGCATGGCCTTCGTTGAGGTGGCACACCTGCACCGGCAGATCCAGCGCCTCGATCAGACGCCAGCCGCCGATCCCCAGAGCAAACTCCTGGATCAGGCGCTGCTCTTTGCCCCCGCCATAGAGCTTGCCGGTGATGCCGCGATCACTGGGGGCGTTGAGCGGGTCATTGCTATCGAGCAGGTAAAGAGGCACACGACCTACCTGCGCCAGCCATACTCGCAGGCGCACTACCCGCCCCGGAAGGTTGATCGGTACAGTCAGCCAGGCACCGTCCGGTCCCGGAACCGGGCGTACCGGCAGACTTGCCGAGTCGTTATACGGGTAGATCTCCTGCTGCCATCCGCCTGCATCGACCACTTGGCGGAAATAGCCCTCCTGGTAGAGCAGGCCGATGCCTACCAACGGCACACCGAGATCACTGGCGGCCTTGAGAAAATCACCCGCCAGTACACCAAGCCCTCCGGCATAGAGCGGCAAGGCTTCACCCAAGCCGAACTCCATGCTGAAATAGGCTACCCGGGAAAGGGGTTGTCCGTCGTAGGTTTCGCCATACCAGCTTGGACTGCTGTGGTACGCCTCACGCGCCTCGGTCAGCACTTGCAGGTGTTTGAGGAATTGGGGGTCGTTCTTGAGTGCCGTCAGCTGCGGCTTGGTAAGGTTCTGCAGCACCTCATAGGGGTTCTCGGTCTGCTCCCACCCCTTTGGGGCGATACGCTCCCACAGGGCATCGGCCTCATGACTCCAGGTCCAGCGCAGGTCCACCGCCAGATCGGTAAGCTTGTCGACAAGCTCGGCCAGCTCGGGTGGCAGATCGGGGGAGAGGAATCGCAGACTTTTCATCGGCAGGTCGCGTAGCGCCTCCGCGGAAGATGCAAAGAGATACCTTCAGCTTATCCGCGAACGGCGGTTATGCAATGGGTTTAGTAATGGATGTCAATTTAATAGCGGCAACCGAGGCGCTTCGTCCCTCACCGCATCCTACGGAGTAATTCCGTCATGAGATAACGCGGAATGGTTTCTCTGTTTTTCCGTGGATTTTGTGACATTAAATGACCACGCTCTGGCGGATCGTCTCCGCCAGGGCCTGGAAGGTCTCCTCACGAGAGCTCTCCTTGCGGTACAACAGGCCGATGCGCCGACTCGGTGACGGCGCGCCAAAGGGCAGGTATTGCACCGTATCCTGCCTGGTACGCCGTTTAGGCACGGCCAACTCCGGGACCAGCGTGATCCCCATTCCCTCACCGACCATATGGCGCAGTGTCTCCAGACTGGTGGCATGAAAGGCGCCCAGCTCGGTGGCCCCGGCACTGAAACAGACATCGAGCGCATGCTCTCGCAGACAGTGCCCCTCCTCCAGCAGCATCACCTCGCGCTGGTTAAGATCCGTCAGTGAAGCCTCATTCCTCTTCGCCAGAGGATCGCCCTTCGGCAGCGCCAGCCAAAACGGTTCGCGAAACAGCTCAATCTCAACAAAGTCACCGGTCGCCGCCACCGGCAAGGCGATAACGACGAAATCCAGCTCAGCGTGGCGCAACCGCTCTAGTAGTGTCGCGGTCTGCTGCTCATGCAACCAGAGTTTCAATCTCGGAAAGGCCTTTTTGATCGGTGACATGATCAGCGACAACAGGTAAGGCGCGACAGTCGGGATCAGACCGAGTTGCAACTCGCCGGCCATCGGGTCGTGAAAGCTCCGGGCGATCTCGCCGATCTCCCTGGCAGCGGCCAGTACCTGCCGCGCCTGATTGACCACGGCCTTCCCCGCATCGGTCATTACTACCTGTCGGGTGCTGCGTTCGATGAGCTGTATGCCCAGGCGCTCTTCCAGTTTCTTTAATTGCCCACTCAGCGTTGGTTGACTGATAAAACACCGTTCGGCCGCACGGTGAAAGTGGCGTTCTTCTTCAACAGCGACTAAATATTCCAGATCACGCAAGTTTATCGCCATGAGATTTATCCGCCAGCATTAATCGTCTTGACCTATCAATATAATCGATACAAACGATTTCATCTATCTATGATGTTCCACCATACTGGCTTCGTGTTCAGCGGCGATCATCATCGCCCACCAGTCAAATCGAAAACAGAAGGAGTAGATCCATGTTGCAGAGCAAAGAAGGACAGAAAGTACCCAGCGTTGTTTTCAAGACCCGTGAGAACGGTGAGTGGCGCGATGTGAAATCGGACGAGCTGTTCAAGGGCAAGACCGTGGTGGTCTTCTCGCTACCCGGAGCCTATACCCCTACCTGCTCCTCCACCCACCTGCCGCGCTACAACGAACTGGCTGACGTGTTCAAGGCCAACGGTGTCGATGACATCATCTGCATCTCGGTCAACGATGCTTTCGTCATGGATGCCTGGAAAAAGGACCAGGAAGCCAAGAATGTCACCCTGATCCCCGACGGCAACGGCGAATTCACCGAGGGCATGGGTATGCTGGTGGACAAGTCCAATCTCGGTTTCGGCAAGCGCTCCTGGCGCTACTCGATGCTGGTCAAGGACGGCGTGGTGGAAAAGCAGTTCATCGAACCGGAGGTCGAGGGCGATCCCTTCGAGGTCTCAGATGCCGATACCATGCTGCGCTACATCAACCCTGAGGCGACAGCACCGGCATCGGTCAGCATCATCACCCGCCCCGGCTGCCCGTTCTGCGCAAAGGCGAAGAAGATGCTCGAGGAGCGTGGCATGCCCTACGAAGAGATCGTTCTCGGCAAAGGCATGACCCTGCGCTCACTGCGCGCGATCACCGGCAACGAGATGGTGCCGCAGGTGTTCATCAACGGCGACCACGTCGGCGGTTCCGATGACCTGGAGAAGTTTCTCTCCAAGTAGTCTGCAATGCCCCATCGTTCTCACGCTCTGCGTGGGAACACTGAACGGGACGCTCAGCGTCCCGTTTTTGTTTGCCCCCCGACAGCTCCTGTGAACGATCATTCGTAACGCAGAGCATCACGACCGGCATTCCCACGCAGAGCGTGGGAATGATAAAGATCCTTTCAACTTTCAATTTCACCCGGCCACGTCCACTCCCGCACCTCAGGCATGTCCTCCCCATGGAGCACGATATACTCCTCGTGCTCAATCAGCTTGTCTCGCACGAACTGCTTCAGGTAGGCCGCCTGATAACCGAGCTTTGGCACCCGGTCGATAACATCGGCGACGAGGTCGAAACGGTCGATGTCATTGCGCACAGCCATATCGAAGGGCGTGGTAGTGGTGCCCTCCTCCTTGTAGCCGCGCACGTGCAGATTGCGATGATTGGTGCGCCGGTAGGTGAGGCGATGGATCAGCCAGGGATAACCGTGGTAGGCGAAGATCAGCGGTTTGTCGGTTGTGAACAGGGAATCGAAGTCGCGGTCCGAGAGGCCGTGGGGATGCTCCTCCTTCTGCTGCAAGGTCATCAGGTCGACTACGTTGATCACCCTGACCTTCAGTTGTGGTGCATGCTCGCGCAGAATCGCCACCGCTGCCAGAGTTTCCAGGGTCGGCACATCACCGGCACAGGCCATCACTACATCCGGCTCGCTGCCCCGGTCATTGCTCGCCCACTCCCAGATCCCGATTCCCGCACTGCAGTGCTTGATCGCCGACTCCATGTCCAGCCATTGTGGTTGCGGTTGCTTACCGGCGACGATGACGTTGACGAAATCGCGCGAGCGCAGGCACTTGTCGGTGATATAGAGCAGGGTGTTGGCATCCGGCGGCAGATAGACGCGGATCGTATCGGCCTTCTTGTTCACCACATGGTCGATAAAGCCCGGATCCTGGTGAGAGAAGCCGTTGTGATCCTGGCGCCAGACGTGCGAGGTGAGCAGGTAATTGAGCGAGGCGACCGGGCGGCGCCAGGGGATCTCCTTGCTCACCTTGAGCCACTTGGCGTGCTGGTTGAACATCGAGTCGATGATATGGATGAACGCCTCGTAGCAGGAGAAGAGACCGTGACGGCCGGTCAGCAGGTAGCCCTCCAGCCAACCCTGGCAGGTGTGCTCGGAGAGGATTTCCATCACCCGACCATCGGGCGAGAGGTGCTCATCCTCCGGCAGGGTTTCGGCCATCCAGCGGCGATCGGTCACCTCGAACAGGTCGCCGAGGCGGTTGGAAGCGGTCTCGTCCGGCCCCATCACGCGAAAATTGGCGGCGGCGAGATTACGCTTCATCACCTCGCTCAGGAACTTGCCCATCACCCGTGTGGCTTCACCGGTGGTCGCGCCTGGATGGCCCACCGCGACGGCGAAATCGCGAAAATCAGGCATGTGCAGATCGCGCAGCAGTACACCGCCGTTGGCGTGCGGATTGGCGCCCATCCGCCGTTCGCCGGCGGGGGCGAGGGCCGCCAGCTCCGGCTTGAGCCGCCCCTCTTCGTCGAACAGCTCCTCGGGCTTATAGCTGCGCATCCAGACCTCAAGCAACTTGAGGTGCTCGGGCATCTCCGCCAGCTTGGCGAAGGGGACCTGGTGCGAGCGCCAGTGGCCCTCAGTCTTCTTCCCGTCCACCCACTTCGGCCCTGTCCAACCCTTTGGCGAGCGCAGCACAATCATCGGCCAGCGCGGGCGCTTATTCGGCCCACCATTTCGCGCAGCCTGCTGGATGCCCTGGATCTCCGCGATCACCCGGTCCATCACCGCCGCCATCCGCTGGTGCATCTGGCGTGGGTCACTTCCCTCGACAAAGTACGGCTTGTAGCCGTAACCGA
>JBFEYJ010000038.1:0-18416 GCA_041562215.1 Thiohalomonadaceae bacterium
ATTGAAGGAGTTCCAGCGTTTTAAATCGTATTTCGTCGCGAGCCCAAGCATTGCCCTCGCCTGCTCATACTCACGCCGCTGCAGTTGGATAAGACCCAATCCCTCCAAGGCCCCTGCGTGCTCATGATTACGCTCAAGCGATAACCTGAATGCAGACTCCGCCTTTTTCATGGCTTGTTTGTGCAGGTTGATGGAGCCGATTTTGTAGAAGGTCTCCGCGTTATCCGGGTCAAGTTCAAGCGAACGAATGTACTCGAACACCGCTAGATCAAGCTTGCCTTCCATGTAGGCATTGTCGCCTCGGGCCACCCCTTCCTCAGCAGACTCTATCGGCATCAGGGTAGAGAAGGTCAGTTCCGATTTCCCACTGTAAAGCCCGGAATACTGGTTACCTGTCCTGGTCTGCGGACCACTTGCACACCCTGTGAGCACCAGCAAACCAGCCAGCAGAGCAATCCTCACGGCCTTGCGCTTTATAGTTGTCATAGGAAGCTCCTTTTGATTTTTTATCAATGAACCTGGAACACATCCAGCAAACCAATGACGGCGGGCCCGATGGCCACGACAAAGAATGCGGGGAACATGCAAAGGACCAGTGGAAAGACCATCTTTGTGGAGATCGTTCCCGCCTCTTCCTCGGCCTTTTGCATCCGCTTGTCACGGAACTCCTCCGAATAGATACGCAACGACTCTGCAATACTGGTCCCGAAACGAAGGCTCTGGCTCAACAGGGCAACCAGGCCACTGATGTCATCGAGCCCGGTACGGTAGGCCAGGTTGTGTAACGCCTCGACACGGTCCACCCCGGCACGGATTTCTGTATTTACCAGAGCTAACTCTTCACCAAGCTCCGGATGACCGACAGCCAGTTCATCCGACACCCGTTGCAGCGCCGGCTTAAGACCGTAACCGGCCTCGGTGCACACCACCAACAAATCCAGCGCGTCTGGAAAACCGTTGTAAAGTAGCCGCTTGCGCTTATCAATAAGCTTTCCGAGGACGAAGTTAGGGCCGAACACACCGAACAGCGTTGCCACCGCCGTCGCCTGCATGAGGTGCCCGGCAGTGACATCCGGCACCCAACGCATTGCAAAAAAGACCGTCATGGGCAGAGCGATAATGAGTATCGTTTTTATCGCGTAAAAGACCGGCATGGCACTGTCACCGCGAAAGCCGGCATGAATCAGCCGTTCCTGGATCCTGTTCCGTTCCCCTTCCTTTTTCGGCAGGACATAGGGCGCCACGGTACGGGCGGCATGTCGAAGGCGACTTTCACGACTATTCACGTTTTCTGCCGGGGCAACAAGGTTATGCAACCTGTTACGCACTGGGTGAAACAGTGTGGAGGCCAGAAACATCCCGGCCAGCCCCAAGCTAAAGACGGCAGCGGCCATGAGGAAGACAAAAGTACTCTCTGCCGCCTGTGCATCGTTCAATATCTTGTTGAGGATCCCGATGAGGTAATCCATGGTCGCTCTCCCTACACTTTAATGTTGAGGATTCTCTTTATCCAGAAAACACCTACGACGATCATGACCAACGCGATCGCAATCAGATCTCCTCCCCTGGGACTTTCGGTAAGCATCGGCATGTAATCCGGGTTGACCAGGGAAATCATCACGAACAGCACGAAGGGGGTGAGTGTGAGCACCCATGCCGAGATGCGACCTTCCGCGGAAAGCGTTCGTACCCTCCGCTGGAAACGGAACCGCCCGCGGATCACCGTAGCGATTTTTTCCAGCACCTCGGCCAGATTTCCCCCGGTTTCCCGCTGGACCAAAACAGCAGTGATCAGCGCCATGACAAGAATGCTTGGCACGCGCTGTAATAACCCCAGCAATGCGGCACGGACATCGCCACCGTAATTAATTTCGTTAAAGGTCGTGGTGAACTCCTCCTTCACGGGACTTGCCATCTCACTTGATACCAGCCGCACCGCCTCGATAAAAGGATGGCCCGCACGCAGTGCGCGAATAATCACGTCGACGACATCTGGCAGTTGCTCTTCGATCCTGGAAATGCGCTTTACCCGCTTGTTACGCAGGTAGACAAAAGGCGCAACTGCACCGACGGCAGCCGCCCCCAAGACCACCCAGTATTCCCTGGTCAAAACATAACCCACGCCCCCTGCTGCCACCGCCAGACCAAGGGCCAGTATGGCTATCCTGTATGCAGGAACCGAATAACCGCTCTGGGCAATTAACGCGACGAGCGGCTGCAACACGGGAAGTGATTCCATCCACTTTTCAATCGGCTTGAGGTCATGAAGGTATTGCTGCCTCATCAAGGACAATCGCCGATCCGCCGCTTCCGGTGCGACAAGGTCCTTCATGCGGTGACGAAGCCGTTTTCGTGCACTGCGGCTTTCACCGAATACCGGAGTCACCAGTCCCTGGGACAACAGAAACACGGCGCCGAATACCATGGCGACGAAAATCCAGATCTTATCTCCGAGGACATCCATGGCTTAGTCCTCATAGTCCGGATTGTAGAGTGATAACGACAGTTCGATACCGCGCTGCTGGAGATGCTCATGGAAGCGTGGCACGATGCCGGTAGCCATAAAGCCCCCCAGCACCTTGCCTTGCTCATCGCGCCCCCGACGTCGGAACGTGAAGATCTCCGACATAGTGATGACCTCCCCCTCCATACCGTTGATCTCCTGCACACTCACCAGGCGGCGAGTACCATCCTCCTGCCGTTCAACCTGCAGCACCACTTCAATAGCCGAGGCCACCTGGGCGCGAATAGCTTTTACCGGCATGGTGGCGCCACTCATCGAAACCATATTTTCGATTCGGGTGAGTGCATCACGGGGGGTGTTGGCATGGAGTGTGGTCATAGAGCCGTCATGGCCGGTATTCATCGCCTGTAGCATGTCCATGGCCTCGGCGCCACGCACCTCCCCGACAATAATGCGGTCAGGCCGCATGCGCAGGCTGTTGCGGACCAGATCCCGCTGCGTCACTTCCCCTTTACCCTCAATGTTGGGCGGGCGGGTCTCCATGCGCACGACGTGTGGTTGCTGCAACTGTAGCTCCGCCGAATCTTCGATGGTCACAATACGCTCGTCGTGAGGCACAAAACCGGACATGACATTGAGCAGCGTCGTCTTGCCCGAACCGGTCCCGCCTGAGATAAGGACATTGAGACGGCCCTTGACAATACCTTCGAGCAGGCTCGCGATGGGAGGAGTCAGGCTCCCCTTTTCCATTAAGCCCTCAACCGAGAGCTTGCCGATAGAGAAACGACGGATGGATAATAATGGCCCATCCACCGCCAGCGGCGGTATGATGGCGTTGACACGTGAGCCATCTTTAAGACGCGCATCCACCATTGGGGAAGATTCATCGATGCGCCGCCCGACACTCGAGACGATGCGGTCAATGATATTCATCAGGTGAGTATCGTGATTAAAGCGCACATTCACCTTTTCCAGTTTGCCATTGCGCTCGACGTAGATGTTATCGTGTCCATTTACCAGAATGTCGGAAATGCTTTTATCCGCCAGCAGGGGTTCAAGCGGACCGAGGCCGAGAATTTCATCCTGAATCTGCTTGATGATGCTTTGACGCGACGCCAGCGTTAGCGGAATGGATTCTTCGGCCATCAGCCGTTGCCCGATATCCTGTATCTGAAGCTCGGCCTCCTCCCTACCCAGAGTCCCGATGAGGGAAAGATCGAGCACCTTCATCAGCTTCTTATGGATCCTCTGCTTCCAATACCGCTCTTGCTCTTCCTCGGTTCGCAAACCTTGTCCGTTCTCTACAGAGGAAATGGCCGGTTCGATATCCTGTTCGGGAAAATCCTTAGCATTGCTGAATGTCATGATAGCCCCCTCATGCTCTTGCCCATTTACGCCATACCTTGCCAAGACCGGTTTCGTCCGGCACAGGTTTCTTTCCGCTCAGCACCTCGGCCAGCCGCATCATAGAACGACTGACTTGCGATGAGGGCGCGACCTCCAGCAACGGCGTGCCCAGATTTGCGCTCTCAGCGACCCGGGCGAAATCGTTGGGAATACACAATTGTTCCTTTATTCTCAGCGCCTTTTCGATATCGTTAGGAGTAAGCGCAACCCGCTTGTCCCACCGATTGATCACAATGGTGATACGCTTCTCCGGAACGCCGATATAGCGGGTGAGATAGCGAAGCATTTGCCTGGCGTCCTGAATATGAGACACACTTTGCTGCACTACTAATAACACCCGATCGGCAGCTTCCAGCATCAGTCCTGTGACACCATCGATTTGGCGGGGCAGATCGACAACGATGTGGTCATAACTCGAACGAAGATTCTCCACCAGCTTGCGCAATTTTGATTCATCAATCTCACCGGGGACGACAAGTTGTTGTGGTGTATTGCCGAGAAGATGCAGCCCGCTTTTGTGTTTCAGCATATGACCTTCCAGGGCAACTGCATCGAGACTATCCGCTCGCAATACGGCATCGATGAGACCACCAGCCGCCGGCAGATCGAACAGCGAAGGCAGGTTGCCGAATTGCAGGTCCATGTCTAACAGCGTGACACGCTGGCCGATCCGATCGGCCAGGCCATGGGCCAGGGTCGCCGAGATCGTACTGGCGCCCGACCCGCCCTTGGCATTGATGACAGCCACAAGCTTGGCTGAATCCACTTCCTCCTCAGTGTCAGCACGCAGTTCCCCTTCGATCTGGTTCAGGGAATCAATCAGTTCTTGCGGCGGCACCGGAAAACTGTAGTAATCCCTTGCTCCAACCCGCATCGCCATACGCATCGCCGCCGTGTCACCGGCCCCGATCACCACCGTAGGCGGACGGGCCGACAGGGGACGTTCACCCAGAGACATAAGCTCCTCCTCCCATGCAACAGTGGTACAAAAAACCAGCATGTCCGGCAGATCTGTGACGTTATAAAGAGGATCGGAGTGACCGTTAGTAATAAGCCGCTTGCTGATCGCCAGGTTCGACTGGCCCTCAAGGGCATTTTCCAATGCTTGCAATTCATCCGCACCACGACCGGCCAGCAGTACCTTCATGCGTGATTTCATATCAATAATCCTCTTAACTGATGTTCAGCTAATCGATCCGAAACACCCCGTTCCCTCCGGTGAAACACCGAGGCTTTCACGTGGCAATACCGTAATGAACGGTGGCAGTTCAAACTCTCGTACAAAAAAGGGAATAATCAGACGGTGCCGATATGCGACCACCGCACTACGCACGAAGGCGATATCTAGATAACTCCCGAGGGGATCGGACAGCGGTGTCCCCGCGGCGTCCAGGTAATCGATTTGTATGTTCGCTTCAACAAAGTCAGGCAAAACAGCACTGTGATAGCCGTTATCGTCATGAATGTCGTCATTCACACCAGAGACCGCAAACAGGGCCACACGTCGGATGGCGCTGTGTTCTATCGGACAAACCACTGCAACCCTCGCCGCCCGCCGACTGGCTTCATCCAGCGTGTTCCATGTGAACATGAGGCGGCCGAATTCGATGGCTGCGAAAAGAAGAACGAAAAACATTGAGCTGATGATGGCGAACTCGACGGTATGCGCTCCCCATTGTGTCCTGATTTTCATAGTGCCCTCATTTGCACGGTGCTTTGCATTTCAAAGGAAAAACTCGTGGGCTGAGCACCATAAAATGCAGGAAGTATCCCAACCAGAGGTATATACCCATAGCGCGCAAAGACGCTCACGTGCGCCGAATCGGGGCTGCTCACTGTGACATCAGCAATGCTCCAACCCGGCAGTAACGGTTCCCCGACACCGGTAGCATTGCCGTACACCACCAGGTTGCCTGTCTGCCGGATAACACTGTCACTGAGATAGACGATACCAACGCTGCCGACCAACGAGTTCGACGCCGCATAACGGGCACCGTCACGAGCCGCACGGGTCATGGTGTGGTATTGGTGGAAAGCCCAGCCCAGTTCGCTCACTGCTAACACCACCAGCATCAGCAAGGGAGCCACAATAAGAAACTCAATTGCAGCGACACCCCGTTGGGATTCAATTTGTCCTGACCGTATTTTCATCTTCGCTTGAGCCCTGGGGTCATTTGTCTGCCATTTGTCAGCTACTTAACTGTCAGCTATCCAGCGTATCCGGGTCTTTGTATAACTGAATGATGTGCGGCCCCGGTCCGATACCCGGGTCAGGGCCTGGAACGCCACTACCGCCGCAATCATCCTTGAACTGCCCAAAGAGGGCGGCCTGTCCACTCTGTTGCATCTCATCCACCAGGTAGAAGCAGCCGAAGCCAAGCATTTCAACAGAGGTCTGGCCGTTTGCCAGCCCGTCACAGTTGCCGATAGGTATTGTGAGGATCCGCCTTCCGGGCTGTCCCTGCGGTGGGTTGGCGGCATTCACCCCATCGAACTGAGCGAGATACCAGTCGAGGTCATAACTCGGTGCCGCGCTGTTCAGATAATCCGCCTCAGAGTAATTCTCATGCTGTGTAAACCAGTCAGGAGGATAGTCCACTGCGCTGACGGGACCGTTATAGATCCCCAGTCGGGTATTGATTCCCTGGGCAAAGGGACCAACGGTATTGCCGGGCTCGGTCTCGATGGAATCATCTTCACCAACGCTCATGCAGCTATCGAATTTGCCTGCCGCCGCTTCACGAATGTCGGCACCGCCCGCACCGCCATCAATGCGAATCAGGTAGAAATTTCCCGGTCCTACCGAAGAGGTGTCGCCGGCCCCCATTTTCAACATCTCCACCTCACCCCGAGAGTAGCCGTAGGTAGTACCCGCGGCGCTCTCCTCCTGCGGTGTGCCACAGGCCATCATCGGCACCAGGTTACAGGCCTTCTCCAGAGCAGGACTGGGACCGGCCACCGCGGTGCCGGCGATCGCCGTCTCATTCAGCCCGAACAGCGGCGCAAACCAGTTGTCTACCGCATAGCCTTCCGCCTTCACCCGCACATAACGAGCAGGCTCGGTTGTCGGCAGAAACGGGGTCAGGGTGGAGGAAAATTCCACCATCAACATAAGTTGGCCGCCCAGCAAAGCGTCCCCCAATGCCCAGTTGCCCGGCGACGCCGTATTGTCCTTAAAAGTGTCGCGCCCTGCCTCCTCCGCCAGCTGTGTGTTGCCCGTCTGGTCCAGCACCTTGGCCGCGCTCAATGCCGCGGCGTCGAGACTGTTTTGCAGCCGCGTCTTCTCGAGATGGGCGTGACTCATGTCCAGGGCCAGGGCCGCCATACCCAGAATCGCTAACAGGGAGATGGCTACAAGGGGGAGAATGGCCCCCTGCTGTCGCTCTACTATCCGGCTTCTTGTCAGCACAATGGTTTCTCAATGCTCATGGTTGGCTCGTATACGCGGAACCATCACCCATACCTTGATTGATACGGTCCGGGTTACTCATATCCTTTTGGTATTGTTTAGCGATAGCCTCAGCCTTTTGTCCGCTCAATGTCGGTAACTGCTGTTCCGTCTGTTCCGGTGGTATGTACTTCTGTGCCTCGATCATCCGTCGCACTGAATTGCCGAAATCATCCTCAGATGTAGGAGAAGCGCAACCACCAAGAAATACCGCGATCATCAGCCCCGCTAAAACCGTCTTGCCGCATGTCATCTCTACTTTCATGACGTCCACCTCAAAGTTCATGACCGAATTGACCGACTACGTTCCCCTTCTGCACAGGCGTCCGTTGCGGCGATTCCTCCTTGCTCCGTCCCTCCATATACCCCAGGAGATAAAACTCCAGACTCGAGGGCTCAACGAATCTATCGGTAGGCAAGGTAAATTCTTGCCGATCAACAGGCTTGGCGAAGTGCGGGGTCACCAGAATCACCAGTTCTGTCTTCCCCTTCACGAACTCCTGGCTGCGGAACAAATTCCCAAGGATCGGAATGTCTCCGAGCCCGGGAAATTTGTTTACCTGTTCCCGCAGGTTCTCGTTGATCAGTCCGGCGACACCAATGGTCTGCCCGTTCCCCAGCTCCACCGTTGATGAGGCACTGCGCGTTGTCAGGGAGTTGACGAAAAATGAGGTACCGGTATCGGGAACGCTCACCGCCACCGCATTCTGGTTACTCAGTTCGCTCACCTTGATGTTCAATTTGAGACTGATGGTGCCGGAGTCGAGCACTGTCGGCAGGAAGCCGAGACTGATGCCGAAATCCTTGAAGGTGATCTGTGTCCCCTGATTAACGCCACCGGCTACCGGAATGGGGAACTCTCCCCCGGCATGAAAGGTGGCCTCCTGCCCGGTAAGCGTGGTCAACGTCGGCTCCGCCAACACCTTGGCCAAGCCGTTTTCCTGGGCGGCATCAATGACCAGGTCAAACAGGGTGCTTCCGTCCAGATAACTGGCAAACAGCCCGGTGGTTGCAATCCTCATGGGGTCACGTGTGATCTCTGTCGCGTCGGAAGGAAGTGCCTGCCCCCCGCCGAAAATTGGAGCACCCAGCGCCGATCGTAACGCCGTACCGTTATTGGCCGCGCCGATTGTCAGATAGGTATCCGCGTTGATGGCCTCGAATTTTGCGCCGATGCGCTTGAGAAAATTACGCGACACCTCTGCGACCTGGACCTCAAGCATGACCTGCTGCGCGCCCCCCACCTGCATCATGTTCAGCACCTCACCGTTCTCCTTCGGATTGGAGCCCTGATAGCTCCGTGCCAGTTGCATGGCGGCCTCCACACGGGGAGCACTGCTGACCTCACCACTCAAGACGATAGCTCCCTGGGAAGAACGAACCTCAATCTCCTCCCCCGGCATCACTTGGTGAAGCTTGGCCTTCAGGCCTTCAAGGTCATGGGTGACCTCAATGCCGACAGAGCGGATGACCTGATTTCTGTTGTCCCACAGAGTAACGTTGGTCGAGCCCAACTTCTTGCCGACCACATAAAGTTGGCGAGAGCGCAGGATGAGAATATCGGCGATCTCAGGACTGCCTACGGATATCTTGGCCACAGGTTGATTGATGTGGATGATTTCCGACTGATGCAGTGCCACCTCGACAACCTGCCTTTCCATGCCGCTCCCCAGCATTACCTGAGCGCCTGCCTCAAAGGAAATGCCTAGCATGCATAGCACAAGCAGTACAGCGCCGAGCTGAGTACCGGAATTACTTGTATTTCTCATTACCGAGATCTCCCAACTGTGGGTTCGTGTCAGATTCCATGAAAACAATTTCACATCTTTACTCGGGAAGTACTAACGTCGGTTCCCCGTATGATGGTTACCCGTTTAGAACCGGTATTACCCTTACTGATTGATTTTTTCTGTGGCGCCTGCCTGGCCACTTGTTGCGGCTTCTTGGTATCGTCAAGCGGATTGCGCAATGCCAGCTGCACAGTGCCCTCCTGGGTGGCCTTAACCAATTTCTCCGCTTCGGTTGGCGACAACTCAAGCGTCACCGCCCGGACAATGACAGGCTTGTCCTTTTCCGGTGACGCTGTTTGATCAACCGCCAGCACCTTGACATCCTCCAACAGGGTTTCGGACTTATATCGACGATTCCCATCAGGTTTGGCAGACACCACATCAACCCTGTTGCCCGGCATCAGAAAGCCTGCAACACCTATGACGTCATTTACCCGAACAGTCACCGCACGCTTTGTCGGAGAAATGACCGCCGACAGCGCACTGCCACCACCGAATTCGGCAACCTTCTCTTTCATGACGATTTCACCGGGATAGATCGTGCCCATCGCAACAGTCCCGTTGAGATCCTCGATTTTGATGTGCGCACTGGCGGGGACCATATTTTGCGGCATGGTGGCCAGGCGAAGGTCGGTCGGCTCCAGCTTCTTGCCGAACGGTATCTGCAAGGCGGCGACCACCACTTGGGTGCCGTCATCCTGCTCGGTGGCGGCGAGTCTATTGTTAGCCCAGTTTTTTGCGACGAATGCGGCCGCGAGTCCCATCAACAGTGCGAACAAAAGCATTACTATGGTTCTTGTCTTAAACATGATGCTCACCCCTTATTATCAAACTGCACGAAATAGTTATTCCAGGCCCAGCGGATCGCCTCTATGCTGAGTTCCGGTCGCAACCCACGGTAACGACAGAAATCGCTGACAAGACCGAGCAAATCACGTGGATGGCAAGGCAACAGCGCGTTCCCCTGCATCGGATAAAGCTCCGTCATCATGTAACGGGTCACTTCGGAACGGTCGTCAACACCCATCGCCCGGCAGACCTGATGCCATAAACGCAGGTACTGATCCGGCTTCAACAGATCGAAGCGGATTTTGTGACCGATGCGCCTCAAAAAAGCTTCGTCAGCCAGCTCCAGTGGATTTAGGTTGGTAGAGAAGATCAGCAACATATCGAAGGGAACCGCGAAATGATGCCCGGCACGCAGATCGAGAAAATCACGCTTCTCCTCCATCGGCACAATCCATCGATTAAGCAGTTCAACCGGTGTCATGCGTTGCCGCCCCAGATCATCGACGAGCAACATTCCATTGTTTGCTTTGAGCTGCAGGGGTGCCTGGTATTGCTTCCTCTCTGCGTCGAACTTGAGATCCAGCATGTCGAGAGTCAGTTCCCCACCCGTGGTGACGTCAGGGCGTCTGCACAATACATAACGGGGGTCGCTCCCTTCAGACAGGCGCACCGGGTCCTGCTCAGCGCAATTCACTGGGTGATGAAATTCCGGGTCGAACATCGCAATTACCGAGTCCCCGACAAGGATCGCATAAGGTACGAATACCGGTCCGTCGAGGAGCTTCACCAGTTGGCGAGTGATGTAACTCTTGCCGCTGCCCGGCGGCCCGTAAATGAACATCGCCCGACCGGAGTGAACCGCCGGACCCAACTTTTCAAGCAGTCCCTCATCGATCACCGTACCGCGAAAAAGCTCGTGGATATCCTGTGCGGTGACCACACACCCGGAAACAGATTGACGTCGCACCAGCGCCTCGTAATCGGCCAACAGGATCGGCGCCGGGCCTGCATAGCCGTCACGCGAAAGCGCATCGAGTGCGGCGGCACGGCCTCGATCGGTCAACGCAAAGCGTACCCCCTGGCCGTCGAGGTCTGCGCTCCGACTCTCCACTTTCGCTTCCTTGCGCAGGAGTGCAATAACGGGCTCCAGCACGGCTCCCGGCAGCGCCATGTGCTGCGCCAATTGCGAGAGGGTCTGGTTGCTGACCAGATGCAGATGTTTGAGCAGTAATTCGGCAACAAAAAAATGGTCAAGTCCGGTCTCTTCGAGGGTATGCGGACGCCTGATCCGCGGCGCTTGTGCCGTACGTTTTTCCGTCTCTGTTGCTGCTAAGCGTGCCGCATCCATTGTTCAGTCCTTATCGTGTTGTTCAGCTTTGGCCTGACACAATCCACAGCGCCATCGCTGTGCCGCAGGCAATGGCCATGGCATACGGAAAACGGAGTCCAGCCGTCTCGTTAGCCACCGGTGGCAGATATTGCGGTTGCCGTTGAGTCAGTAGAAAAACCATGAAACCATAGCGTCGAAGCATCGCACCCATGCCGCCCCTAAGGCCGATATAAAGCAGAGCGATGAAGCCCCCGGAAAGGACGGTAAGCAACACCGCTACCAGTACGGACTCAGGGCCTAATGCGCTGCCGACCGCCGCCATCAACTTCACATCCCCCGCCCCCATCGCGCCAAATAAGTGCAGTGGCAAGAAACACAACAAACCCACCATCAAACCTGTTGTTGCGAGAAGCAGACCATTCCACTGTTCAAACCAGGAGTGCAGCAACAGACAGGCAATTGCGATCCCCAAGATCAACCAATTCGGGATACGGTGTGTCGTGATATCGGTCAAGACGGCAATGCCCAGACCTGTACCCAACACCGTTAATATCCAAGCGTCCGCATCCATAATCATCGCACCCATATCACTGAAAAAAACGGGACGAGGGCCGAACCCGGCCCCACGTCCGCCATTTTACGGTGCAGCTGTGCCAGCCGTGCCGACGACACCGGCAATGGCATTGATTGCGGTTGTGATGTTACCGCCCAATAACGTAAATGCAGCTAATGTACCGAGAACCAGCAAAGCACCGGCAACGGCATACTCGGAAAGTTCCAGGCCCTCTTCGTCCCGAAGAAAACGGGACAGTTTAGAAATGATGCTTTTCATATCGTCACTCCTGTTGTGGTTACATAAATAAACCGTTCATACGGCGCATTGTTTCTGCGACCCGTGATGAAACCATAGGTATCGGAAAGTGGAACGGTTAGGAGAATTATTGAGGAAAGATCGGAGAATCTTGCGTGAAGGTCATTATTCCGGTTTGTCCGGCACTGGATGCTGAAGTGACGTGATAATTTCATTTCTTCCGGCACGCCACTTTTGGCGGTACTGTGAGGGCGTCATTCCGGTATGGCGTTGAAACATCTTGGTGAAATGGGACGCGTCACGAAAGCCTACCGTCCAGCACACATCCACAATGGAGGCACTCTCGTTGCACAATAATTCGGTGGCCTTTTCCAGACGCCGCCGCATGATGAAGTCTTGAAAAGTTATACCGTAGGCTCGCTTAAAGGCCCGGCTAAGCTGAAAGCTGGTCGTTCCGCAACGGTTCGCGATGTCACTTTGCATCAACTTCTGATGAAGATTCTGCTCGATATGTGCCGTTGCGATCTCGACTACCTTGTCTTCGCCACGATGTTTCTGGAAACGTGCATCCTCGGGCAAGGGTTGGGGAGGAAATACGGTGCCGCGAGCAGCACGACTGCTGGAATCGACCATCAGCCTCGCCAGCATGTCCAATGACGAGAGTACCGAATCAGAAGCAACCGGCTTGACGAAATAATTCCACACCCGGGCACGCAATGCCCAAACCGCAAGCGCCTCGGAATGCTGCTCAGTAAACATCACCACCGGCACGGAAGAGTATTCGCGTTTTACGTCACTGAGCATCGAGAGGCTGGAGATATCCGGAAAATCGTACTCGAAACAGGCAATGACCGGAGATCTCGACGCAAAAGCACCGCCGATGTCATCCTGTTTTGAAATACGCAATAGCGGAAAACGACTCTCGATAATCCTGGCTAGCGCCAGGTCCGGTCCATATTGAGTCATATCCACCAGCACGACGCTGGCTTTTTCCATCCACCCACCTTGTTGTTGGTTTATCCATCTGCTCTGTCATGAGCGACCAGTGAGATTTTGTAATCTCTTTCATGCCCCTAAACACTTAGTCAAGGGCAGCGTTCGCGTCAAGTCATCCCTCTAGGCAATAACCCCAAAATAAAAGGAGGGTTAACCCACCAGACATGACAAGGGTGTACAAATAGTCTTTAATTGTATGATTGGGTTTTTACCCAGTGGCAGGGGCATAGATACATTGGCGATAGTCGGGATAGGCCAGTTGCACAATTTATGAACAACGGCAATAACGATACCAGTTGGCGCTTCCTGTGCGCCGTACCATCTGTGACAGTGTGTTGAAATGCGTCCCTTGGCGTGACGGCTGCGTTGTAACTGTATCAATCAAGTAGCGTACAGCGCAGGTTTCGCTCGGAGTTACCTGGCTGATCCTTGAACACCAGGTAACTCCGGCTGTTGGCGGCTGTTGGGACAGCCGAGGAAATCTAAACCCACTGCTTTGTACAGGTTATTACTGAGCGTTCTTAAACATTCCAGAAAACTTACAAAAGTGTTGCCAATAAAGCGCTCTTCACCTTGGAAACCTGTCCATCGGACAGCCCAGTGTCTAACACTGGAATTCGGCGTGTCTTTAAGGGGAAAAAAGTTCCCCTCCGTGCATGGGTAGGCTTCCCCAGGCTTGATCATTACCTCTCACACAGATGGAAACGGTCAGGTCGAGAAGAAAAGAGGGAGACGATTTTTTGTTTTCGCCTGGACGATGAATGTCCTTATCTGTTGCCGTGGTAATGGCTGTCCTTTTTGTTTTTAGGGGAATTAAAAAACAAGTTCTGAGCACCGAAAATGCCGACAGCTTTTTATCAATAGAGGTAAGGCGTTACCCTTATGAATATAACTATGGCCTACACAGTTTCGTCACAGCTTCAGCAGGTTCACCGCGGCAACTCCAGCGCACCTTGACGCCTTCCACCACCGGGCTCAAAGTCATTTTCACCTGATGCTTATTACTGCTAATCACAATCTCGCCAGCCTCATCCACCTCTAATAAAGTGATCAGGTCCGGACACTTATTCATGAACTCCACAGCGACCGCCTCTTCCTTGAGCACCTGCAGCGCTACCTGTTCGCGCAAGTCCAGTGTACACATCAACATCGATGCCGAGGCAATCTTGGCGAGTGACTCCTCGTCCGTATCCGGCAACATCACCAACAATATCCCGAAGAGTAAGACGATACCGACCACCAACCGACTAATCATCGATGCTCCCTGGCTCGTTACTGAGAATCAAACCTGTCACCACGTTTCCTCATTGATATTTTCGCAAGAAATCCAATTCAACCAAGCCTCAATGATCGCCTGCTTTTACCCACTGAACTGACGTTCATATAGCTTTTAATCAACCGGCATCAACCGGCGATTTTATTACTGGAGTATTTTTGACCTCATACTCCTTGTTCCACAGCCTTAAAGCTTTTGCTTTGGATACTGGCACATTGAATATAAAATTATGCTTCTTCCCTGCATTTGGCGGAATTGTTATTTCCGCACCATATCGACTTCCACTATCAGCCTCCTGTGCATACCCATCAGCGTCTAACAATAAAACGGTTTCTTTATCGTCAAGATTGGCTATCCGAATCGGATTATCGCTCTTATTCCTGAATCCGACCTCGATGTCGGTTCTTTTATCGTCATCCAGACTTCTGACCATGAGTAACTTTATATCAACATACCTTTCGAGCTCATCAATATCCGTCACAATTCTGGCGCCATCGATGCCTTCAGCTTCTTTTCTTCCTTCATCCACACCATCGCTAATACCACCAAGTACATTTTTGCTGAATTTGATGGCATTTTTTGTTACTTCAGCCGCAGTTTCCTTTGAATCCAAACATCCCGAAAGAGACAAAACCGCTACTAATAAAATCCCTATTCTAATCATTTTGTCATTCTCCATTTTATTGAATTATCCGTAACGCATTAGCTGGGCGAGCTCAAGGCGAGCAAACAACAACCAAATTATCGTCTTATCGAACCAGCAAAGGAATTCAGCTAACCCGGCTTCAGCACTCAGGATTTGTACTAATCTCAGTGCATGACTTATCACCTACTGACGCGCTCCCGTCCTTTTCAGCGTCTTAGCCCGCCCTCGATGCGGCCTCGCGATGTTGACGGGTTTCATTCTCCAGTATGGTGCTAAAAACCTTTGGCGGGGCGATGCCGTGACCTTGGGCAAAGTCGACGCCGGCACGTTCCAGCGCAAGCAGTACGGTTTCGTCCTCGGCGTATTCACCGATAGTTTTCAGTCCCATGATATGACCGATCTGATTAATCGATTCAACCATGGCGCGATCGACCTCGTCATGCACCATATCGCGGACGAAACCTCCATCGATCTTGAGGTAGTCGACCGGGAGGTTTTTAAGATAGCCGAAGGAGCTGAGACCGGCGCCGAAATCATCAAGCGCGAAGCTGCAACCCATGCCGCGTAGCACACTGATAAAGCGGGTGGCGCGCGAGAGGTTGGCAACAGCGGCGGTTTCGGTGACCTCGAAAGAGATGCTTTCGCAGGGGATGCCGGTCTCGTCGAACAGGTCGACCACGTATTCGAGGAAATGGTCGTCAGTGAAGGACTGGCCGGAGAGGTTAATGGCACACTCGATCGGCGGGAAGGCCAAATCACCCTGGGCATCACGCAGCATTTCCAGCGTTTTGCGAATAACCCAGCGGTCAATCATCGGCATCAAATTGTAGCGCTCGGCGGCGGGAATGAAGGCGCCGGGAGGAATGATACGACCGGCATCATCAAGCATGCGCACCAGCACTTCATAGTGCGAAACAACACGATCGCCTTTGACATGGGCAATAGGCTGGGCATAGAGCATGAAGCTGTCGCTGTCGAAGGCCGATGAGAGGCGATGGACCCACTGCATCTCACCGTGGCGCTGCAGCACCGCATCGTCATTTGGCTGATAGACATGCAGCCGGTTACGGCCGCTGTCCTTGGCCACATAACAGGCGGCATCGGCGGCGGCAAGGACGTAGGCCAGATTCCCGGTGTCGGCGACGATCGGAACAACTCCGATGGAGACGCCGATTTCGAACGCCTTATCATCCCAGGCAAAACGAAAATCCCGAATTCCCAGGCGAATGGAATCGGCGATCATCTCAGCCTTATCCAATGGACAATGTTCTAGCAAAACACCGAACTCATCCCCGCCAAGGCGCGCCAGGACATCGGATTCACGCACCCTGGCCTGCATAAGGCTGGAGACCTGCTGTAATAATTCATCACCGGCGTTATGGCCACAGGTATCATTGACGACCTTAAACTGGTCCAGGTCGAGATAGAGCACCGAATGGAACTCGTTACCGTTTTGGGCCGTACGGATCGCCTCCTCCACGCGCTGCTCGAATACCCGGCGGTTGTACAGACCGGTCAGCATGTCATGACTTGCCTGGTAGCTGAGCTGGCGTGCCATGCCCATCACTTCGGTAATATCGTGCAGGACCAACACAACACCAACCACCTGACCATAATGGTCGCGCATTGGCGCTGCGGTTACCTTCAGGTGGAAGCGCGTGCCGTCACGCTGGATCAGCAGCCCCTCATCGGCGTGTGCACCGCCACTCTCGACCGAGAGACAGAGGTGAACCAAGTCCTGCAACGGCTCACCGGTTGCCTCATCCACTAATTTCAGGACATTGCGGTAAAGCAAACCACTGGCCGATTCAGAGCGGATCCCGAGCAGACGCTCGGCTGTGGGGTTAAGGTATTGCACCTTGCCATTGTCGTCGGTGGTGACCACCCCATCGCCGATAGACTGCAGTGTTACCAGCGCCAGCTCCTTTTCCTGATGCAACGCCTCCTGCGCCTGCCTCAGCTCGGTGATATCGCGTATCGTCCCTTCGATGCCGACAGTGTTGCCTTTGTCATCGGTGATGAACTGCGCATTAACCGAGACCCACACCCGACGTCCGTTTTGATGGCGCATCTGGATCTCGTAGTTGCGCAGACTGCCGCCATGACTGTGAAGGTCGGTGAGAAAGGCCTGGCCGTGTCGGGGCACGGCGTAGAACTCGGCAATGCGCATTCCCACGCACTCCTCGGGATGATAACCGAGCAGTATTTCCATGGAGCGTGAAACCTGATTAATGCGCCCGGCCGGATCGGCACGATAGTAGGTATCCTGCATGTGGGTAAGAATGCGGTTGAACTCACGATAGGCGTTCCGGCTTTCGTGTTCGGCAGCGACCTGTTCGGTGATATCTACCATCACCCCGAGCATACGAAGAGGCTGTCCCTCCTCATCGATAAGAACCTCACCGGTGTCACGAAGCACACGCAGGCTGCCATCAGATTGGTTCACGCGAAATTCACGACTGAGCATGCCTCTATCGGCCAGCGCTTCCTCAAAGGCGCGCACATACTTTTCCCGATCCGCCGCATAAATGTTTTTCAGCACAGCCTGCCTGCTCAAAGGCTGCTTGGGCATGCCGAAGAGTTGGAAAGCCTCATCCGACCACTTAAGGACACCACTGTTGAGGTCCAGCTCCCAGCTTCCCAGCTGCACCAACTGCTGCGACTGACTGAACCAGGTTTCGTAGGAGTGCGCCTGCTGCTGCAGGTCAGTGTTGTCCTGCATGAGACCGAGTGAACTCTGTGCGGCAATGCGAAACTGCTTCAGCACCTGACTCAGCACAATCGCGTAAACCAGCAACAACAGACCGATACTGATCTGAATGGGCTGGGCGACAAACAACATCTTCACGGCGAAGGGCGCTATCACCAGCCAGATGAAAAGTGCACCGCTTCCCTGACTGAATAGGTGAATGATAAGACTGCTGGCGGCGACACCGGTAAGAATGACGACGAGCAGAATCTGAACCAGCGTATCGCCATCGGGAAACAGCAACAAACCGGCGCCGAGTCCCCAAGCCATACCAATGAGAAGCGTCACCACACCATGAAATAGCAGCCAGCGAGGGTTGCCACGGCTTATTCGGTTGCCACGGCGGTAGGAAAACATAACGCCGAACCACATCACCAGCAACACAAGCATCGCTCCCAGCCATGGTTTGAGCAAGCTGTGTTCGATCAACTCACGCAGTTGAAAGGCCAGAAGCAATGCCAGCAACAGTTGGGATACCGCAATTAGCAGCGAACGATTGAAGGTCAGCTTAGCTTGCTTGCGGTACAAATTGGTGTATTTTTCAGTTCCGTTCAACGCCTTTTTCTTTTTTATCTCGAAACATCGATGAGCTTTGCGGCGTAAATCCATTTTTCTGGCGTGGTGGAGTAGTCAGTCCACTGTTGGAGACGCCACGCAATCCTTGATTAGACAGGAGTCGGCGCGGCATGGCAAGACACAAGTGTGCTCAA
>JBFEYJ010000039.1:0-18337 GCA_041562215.1 Thiohalomonadaceae bacterium
TAACGGCTCATCTTTCTCTCCACGGGATTCCGGAGCACCCAACCAACGCCGGATTGCCAACACCCAGGCATCGCGCTCATCTTCCAGACGGAGGCGGCCCTCAGCGACCCGGTGTTGCAGCAGTTTGAGTTGTTCAGCAAGGTCTTCAAGCTCGGTCCCATCGAAGAGCCCGTCATTGAAGGCCACCAACCAGGCCATCTGGAATTCCACCGACAGTGGACTTAGGCGATCCTGCTTGAGGATCTCGCGCAGTACCCGACCACGACGAATTGCCTTTTCCATACTGGCCTCCAGGCGGGCGCCAAAGCGGGTAAACACCTCCAGTTCAAGAAACTGCAGGTAATCAAGCTTCATCCTACCCGCTTCTGTCTTGATGGCCTGATGTTGCGCTTGCCCCCCGATGCGTGAGACTGACTTGGCGATATCGATAGCTGGACGCAGACCGGACGAAAAGAGATTTTGATCAAGGTAGATCTGACCATCGGTAATGGAAATGAGGTTGGTCGGGATGTAACTGGCGATCTCCCCCTGGAGAGTTTCTACGATCGGCAGGGCCGTCATTGAGCCACCTCCGTGGCCGGCATTAAGGGCGGTACTGCGCTCGAGCAAACGGGCATGGATGGAAAAGACATCGCCCGGGTAGGCTTCTCGCCCTGGTGGACGGCGCAGCAGCAATGAGAGCTCACGGTATATTTTGGCGTGTGTCGTCAGGTCATCGTAGATGATCAGGGTATCGCGCCCGGCCTCCATCCACGCCTCGGCCATGGCGCAGCCGGCGTAGGGGGCAAGGTACTGCATTCCCGGCAGGGCGCTCGCCTCGGCGACGATAACGGTAGTGTAATTCAGTGCCCCGTGGGCACGCAGCGTTTCCATGGTGTTGACCACAGTGGAACGTTTCTGGCCAATGAGCACGTAAACGCACTGCACGGCCTTATCGCGCTGATTGAGCACGGCGTCGATGGCCACCGAAGTGCGTCCCAGCCCCTCGTCGCCGATAATGAGTTGTCGTTGCCCCTTGCCGATGGGGATCAGGGTATCGATAATTTTGATCCCGCTGTAAAGGGGCTGCTGAACAAAATCGCGTGCGACTATCGGCGGCGCCTCCTGCTCGATGAGCCGCCTGTGCGTTTCGTCAAGTCGGCCCAGCCCGTCCAGAGTGCGACCCAGCGGGTCGAGCACGCGCCCGAGGAGTGCGTCACCAATCGGCACACTAAGCTGTTCATGGGCTAAATAGGCCGGCATACCGGAGGCGAGCTTTTCGCTGTCATCGAGGAGCACTGCACCGACCAGGTCCTGATTCAGATCAAACACCATGGCGCGGCTACCATCGGCGAACACCACCAATCCATCCATGCGTGCAGAGGGCAAACCGGAGATCCAGGTAACCCCGTCACCGACCGACACCACACTCCCCTGTTCAGTCAGACGCATGCCGAAGTGGTAACTTTCCACCCATTCAGCCTGCCGCTCCAGCAAGTGAGGGCTGGTGAACGAATCAGTGCTCATAGGCAACCGCAGCAAAGGTTTTCAATTCATCGTGCAAGTTAGCGTGAATAACCCAGGGACCGACAGTGACTCGTAACCCCGCAATAAGCTTGCGATCCTCATGCCAGTCAAAGCTTTGAGCTGTAGGCACCAGTTTCTGGATCCATTGCTGAAGGTTCGCTTTCTGCGCCTCGGAGAGCGGGAAGGCACTAAGTACGGTGACCGGTACCGTCTTGCCGTTATCCGTTGCCTGCAAAGCATCACGCTGTGCCGGTGGCAATTGCTCCAGCTCCCTGATCAACAGCTGCAACAGTTGCCCTTCGACCTCTGGCGAGGCGACCCCCTCCACCAGGCGGGACACAAAGCGGGCACCCTGCGCTAGCGCTTGCGCCTCTATCTCCCGCATTTTCTCCTCAAACTGCCGTTGCGCCAACACCGAGGCCTTTTCCCGCTCGGCGGACAACTCTTGCTGCAATCCCTCAAGGAGAGTACTGCGTTCGGCATCTATCTCTTTGCGCAGTCCCTGGCGCGCCTCATCACGTTCCGCCTCCCAGTCGGCCAGGCGGTTTTCATATTGGCGGCGCAGCTCCTCCCCCTGCCGCTGCATGGCCGCCGCCTCATCGAGCTGAGCAATGATGCTCTCACGACGTCGCGTCACCACCGCCTTCACCGGCTGGTAGAGGAAATGCTTGAGCAGCCACACCAGCACCAAAAAATTGACGATTTCAAGGGCAAAGGTGCTCCAGTTCAGTTCCACGCTCGCGCTCCCGCCTTATGCACCGACCAGGTATTCCAGCAATGGATTACGAAACAGCACAATGAGCACGATGACCAGTACATAGATGGCCAGCGACTCAATCATCGCCAGACCGATAAACAGTGTTCGCATGATCGATTTTTCCGCCTCGGGCTGACGCGAGAGCGCATCCAGCGCACTGCCGATCGCCCGCCCCATCGCCAGTGCCGGCAATAACACCCCTACCGCAATGGCAAACAGTGCCGCGATGGTCGAACCCAGCACTATCCAGTTCATATCACTCATTCTCTTCTCCTTGCTCCATATTTTTTTCTTCTTGCGACTGAATGCCGCCGGCAACATAAATCAACGCTAACATGCCGAAGATATAGGCTTGTACCAGCGCCTCAACCACGTGCAGCATCAGGATCGGTACTGGAACCAGGAACCCGGCCACCAACAGGATCAACAGCGCCGCCAGCTCCAGACTCATCATGTTACCGAAGAGGCGTACTGCCAAAGCCACCGTGCGGGTAACCTCACTGAGCAGGTGGAAAGGCAACAGTATCGGGCTTGGTGTCAGATAGTGTCGCAAGTAACTCCGCAGTCCCTGAGTTGAAACGCCGAACCAATGCACCGAAAAGAACACCAGCACTGCCAACGCTGCAGCTACCGAAAGGTCCCTGGTCGGTGAGTCCAGCCCGGGGATAAGACCAAGCAGGTTGGCACTAACCAGAAAGACCCAGAGGCTGGCGATAAACGGCATGATGCGTTCGGTATGTCTACCGGCCACCTGCGCCACGGCCCCTTCCAGTGCATCGACCACAGCCTCCAGCACCACCTGCATGGGTCGCGGAAAAAGCGCCAGCCTCTTGGTAAACAGACGACTCAGCAGAGCGATGGCAACAGTCAATCCAAGACAAGTCAGCAAACTGACGCTGAGTTCCAGCGGACCGATAGTGAATACGGTGCCAATCCCGATGCCTTCACCTTGCATGGCTACTCCCGCACCAACAGGTAAACATTGACAGCGCCGATAACGATGCCCAGGAACATCAGACTCAGTGTCCACCGTATGGAGTAGCCTTCGAGCATGCCGTCGATCCAGCTTCCGAGGTAAGCCCCGGCAATCACCGGCAAGACAAATACCAAGCCCAGAGTGCCGAGAAAAACGGTTTGCGCCATCAGGGTATGACGTTCCTTCTCCGCCTGTTTCATGCGCTTGATCCGGCGTTCTACGTCGTCACGAAGCCGCTGCTGGTCACTCATGCAGTTTCACCCCTTGCTGCCCCAGCTCCCACATCCGCTTGAACATCGCCTCCTCCATACGCCGAAGACTCTCGCGGATCTCGCGCAGTTCATCCTCCTCCGCCAACAACTCGTCACCCAGCCGCTGTGAAATGCGTTCGTAATCGGTATCACGCAGATAATGGCGACTGACCAGGGTAAGCGTGTTGTCAGCAAAATAGAGTACCGCTCCGGGCAGCGCCAGATATTCCCATGGAACCTGCTCCCCACAGCGAAAGCGCGCCAGTCCGAACACCAGCATGGTCATGAAGCGGGTGTGACCCGGCAAAATACCGAAGCTGCCTGAAGCATCTTCACCGACGAAGGATGTTACCCCCTTGATAGATTCACTCTGGCGATTATCAAACAGCTGCAGAGTGAAGTCGCTCACGACTTAACCTCCTTCATACTGCCGCGCATGTAGCACTGGTCCTCAGGCACCTCGTCATGCTCACCGCGCAGGAAGGCCTCGCAATCATCCAGTGTGTCAGTGAGGTTTACCGATACCCCCTGCAGGCCGGTGTGGGCCGCTGTCACCCAGAAAGGCTGGGTAAGGTAGCGCTGCAGTTTGCGCGCACGCATTACTGTCAGACGGTCCTTGGGGGAGAGCTCCTCGATGCCGAGCATCGTAATGATGTCCTCTAACTCAGCGTAACGGGCCATCGCCTCACGCACCCCTTCAGCGATGCGATAGTGGCGCTCACCCAGAGTGTAGCGATCCATCAGCTTGCTTGAGGAGCGAAGCGGATCCACCGCCGGGTATATTCCTTTACCCGCTTGTGAACGTGAGAGGATCACCGTGGTATCGAGGTGATTGAGGATGGCATTAACCGCAGGATCACTCATATCATCGGCCGGGACATAGACGGCCTGCACCGAGGTGATGGCACCGCTGTGGGTGGATAGGATGCGATCCTGCAGTTCAGCCACCTCGGTACGCAGGGTCGGCTGATATCCCACCGTAGCAGGCATGCGCCCGAGCAGGCTGGAGATCTCGCTGCCGGCCTGGACGAAACGGAAGATGTTGTCCATCACGAACAATACCTCCTTTTTCGTGGTATCGCGCAGGTACTCGGCATAGGTCAATGCCGATAGGCCGACACGAAAGCGCACCCCCGGCGACTCGTTCATCTGACCAAACAGCATCAGGGTTTGCGGCATCACCCCGGCTTTCTGCATCTCGTGCCACAACTCGTGGCCTTCACGGATGCGCTCGCCCACCCCGGCGAACACAGACACCCCACTGTGAATATTGGCAATGGCATGCATAAATTCCATCACCAGCACCGTCTTACCAACCCCGGCACCACCGAAGAGCCCGGTCTTGCCTCCCTTAACGAAGGGACAGAGCAGATCGATGACCTTAATTCCGGTTTCCAGAATACCGCTGGTACCGAGCGAATCTTGCAGGGCGGGGGGTTTGGCGTGGATGTTGCGGTAATGCTCGGCCTGCAGTGGATCACCGCCATCGAGGGGCTCGCCAAAGATATTAATCAGGCGGCCGAGGCACTCTTGCGTAACGGGCACGTGAAGCGGCGCACCACTATCGTACACAGGCATACCACGTCGCAGGCCGCTGGTGCGGTGCAGAGTGATGGCGCGCACATGGTGCTGGTCGATATGCTGATGTACCTCAAATAGATAACTTTCATTATCGACCTCAGCAGTCAGCGCCTGGCGCATCGGCGGCAGCTGACGGCAATTGACCACCACCACCGGTCCGTGAACCTCGGCGATGGTGCCGATGGCCCGTTTGTGTGTGGACTTTTGTTCCGTGGCTTCCATTACAGAGCTACCCCCTGAGATGCAGCTGCCAACGTCGGCAAGGAAAAGTCATTTCATCGTACTGACAATGGCAGCCCTGGCAACGGAACACTATAACAATAAAATCATAGCAGGGAGGGCAGCTTTAACTATCGGGCGGCCTCTCGCCACCACAACGCCAACAGGCACTGAACTGCCCCTCTATGCTCTCACCACAAGCAGGGCAAATCCACTCGGGAAGGGTCCCGACAGGTTCATGGAGATACTTATCAATCAACTTTTTCGAGGTAGCAAGATCCTGCTCATCCACCCACAGTTCCGGCCACGCCTCTGTGGGTGGCAACTCCCCCATTCCACCAGAAAGAAACTCGTTTCTCAGCTGGCAGTCGATACCGTCAGCATTCAGTAGGTTCCGAACATGACCGACGAGCATGGTGTTGGGAGAGCTGTAGAGAAGTTTCAAGTGAAGGTGCTCCGAAGAGGTTGCAGGTCTGCAAAATTACTTACCGATCAATACACGTCACCCGTTACCTGCTCTCTTCCTTACCCCGGTTGTCCATCCACCCTGGGGCGGGTCAGAATTGGGAAATAAATCAGGAAAAACGGCAGAAATGCCAACAGCCACAGTCCGCCGGCGATATCGATCAACAACAGGTATTGAGCGGGGAAAACCAACGGCAGCAACACACGTACCACCGCCGCCAAAACAAGCAACGTGAACGCCCAGCCCATCAGCGGATGGGCCTTCATCGGCCTCCCTGTGTGGCCGATGGCGACGCGCGCCATCATGCCCAGAGTCAGCACCCCGATGCCGCCCACTGTCAGCGCATGCAAAGAAAGCATCGGCGGCACCCACTGCATCATGCTTAACGCTTGCATCAACAATCCCACCGCTACCCAACCATAACCAAGGTAAAGCACCCAGAGCAGAGAAACCGACCAAATCTTCCGGTGATACCAACCTCCTACCCTGATTATATTTACCAGCGCTGCTGTCAGCGCCAGCAACATCGCCGCCATACTTTGGGGGAACAATGTCTGGATCAGTGCAAACAACAGTACCGAGCCCAGTGAAAGCCGTTCGATCCACTCCCACTTTCTGATCGTGACACCCTGCAGGCCGCGCTCGATAAAGAACGGAATCACCCGCCCCCCCATCACCACCAGAAGCGTAACCACCATACCGATACCCAGGTGAATACCGGATTGCAGAGTATTCGCGGTGAACCCCAAAAGCTGAAGATGGAACAACGCATTAGCCACTGCCAGGGCCAGCACCAGAAAGGCAAGAGGGATATTGTGTCTCTGTCGGCTCTTGATTAGCGGAAAGGCCAGCGCGAGAGCGGCCAGTGGCAGAAACAGCATATCGAAAAAGGCGATCGCCTCAGCAGAAAGCCCCGGCACAAACGGAACCAGCCGACCGAGCACCCAGGCCAGGGTCAATCCGGCAAGCGGCCAATAACGCAGCGTTTGGATCCCGGTCCAGTTTTTGGTTGCGGTAAGAAGAAACCCGACCACCACCGCCGCCGAATAACCGAACAGCATCTCATGACCATGCCAGGTGATAGCACCGTAATAAACCGGTGCAGGGACGATGTCACGATGAATCAACAGCCAAAGCGCCATCAGAATGAGCGCCGACAGACCGGCCATAAGAAAAAAAGGGCGAAACGCCAGAGCGAAAAAGGTCATGCCGTTGTTCAACGGCCCGACCTGCGGTGTGCTTATGTTCGTCAATGCCATGATCCTTTTACCTCAGTGGACTCGGACACAGTCTAGACAGGCGGGAAACGAAGTGACTTGATGTTAGTCAACGCGATTTTCGGGAAAGATTTCATGACTTATCCGAAAGCCAGAACCACCATATAATACAGCCGATCAACGCGAGACCGGCAAGATTCACCCAGATCACCTGTCACCTCCGGCGGCCTTGAAGAAACGTAGCCGGTTGGCGTTGCTCACGACGGTGAAAGAGGAGAGGGCCATCGCCGCGCCTGCGAGCATCGGATCAAGGAGTATCCCCAACAGGGGATAAAGCACACCGGCAGCGACAGGGATGCCAAGACTGTTGTAGATGAAGGCGCCGAACAGGTTCTGTTTGATGTTTCGCACCGTAGCGCGGGAGATCGCTATGGCGTCTGCCACCCCGTGAAGCGAACCGCGCATCAGGGTGATATCGGCGCTCTCGATCGCCACATCGGTTCCGCTGCCGATGGCGAAACCGACATCAGCGCGTGCCAGCGCAGGGGCGTCGTTGATACCATCACCGACCATCGCCACCGTGCGGCCCTGCCCCTGCAGCCGCTCAACGTGCCGATCCTTGTCCTCGGGCAGCACTTCGGCGATCACCACATCGATGCCCACCTGCCTGGCCACCGCCTCGGCGGTGACCTTATGGTCACCGGTCAACATCACCACGGTCATGCCCTCTTTATGCAGGCGGGCAATCGCATCACAGGAGTCGGCCTTGATCGGATCGGACACAGCGATCACCGCTGCACCAGCCTCATTCAGGGCCATATAGATGGGGGTCTTGCCCTCGCCGGCAAGACGCTCGGCCTCGTCCCGGAGATGACCGAGAAACACCCCGTTATCCTCCATTAACTTTAGCGTACCCAGTAATACTGCCTGACCGCCCATCTCGGCCTTCACTCCGCCGCCGCCAATCGCCTCAAAGCTGCCAAGCTCCAGTCGCGCCAGGCCGCGAGCATCGGCCTCGGCGACAATGGCCGCGGCCAGTGGATGTTCGGAACCGGCCTCCACCGTAGCAGCGATGGCCAACAGATGATTCTCATCAGCCCCCTCAAAGGGGACAACATCGGTTAGTCGCGGTCGACCCTCGGTGACTGTGCCGGTCTTGTCCAGCACGATAGTGTCCAGCCGGCCCGCCTGCTGTAGCGCCTCGCCGTTGCGGATCAGGATGCCGTACTCTGCCGCCTTGCCCACCCCGACCATAATGGAGATGGGTGTCGCCAGTCCCAGAGCACAGGGACAGGCGATAATCAGCACCGTCATGGTGGCGACGATGGCGTAACTCACTACCGGCGACGGCCCTAAATTGAACCAAACGAGAAAAGTCAGCACCGAGAGAATCAGGACCGTGGGAACGAACACCGCGGCGACCTTATCAACCAGGCGGCCGATGGCCGGTTTGCTCGCCTGGGCGGTTCGCACCATCTCGATAATGCGTGCCAGCACTGTGTCCTTACCGATGCGCTTTGCCTGGTAGAGGAAAGTCCCGGAGGTATTGATGGTGCCGCCGATGATCTCATCACCCAACCGCTTACCCACCGGCAGCGGCTCGCCACTGATCATCGACTCGTCCACATAGGAGTGACCGTCGATGATCACCCCGTCCACCGGGATGCGCTCACCGGGGCGCACCCGCATGGTTTCGTCCAGTCCCACGTCAAGAATCGGGACGTCCTGCTCCTTTCCATCACGCACCACCCGGGCGGTTTTCGGCTGCAGTCCAACCAGGCGCTTGATCGCCTCGGAGGTCTTGCCACGGGCGCGCATCTCCAGCGCAGAGCCGAAATTAATAAGCGCGATGATGATCGCCGCTGCCTCGAAATAAGCATGTTGCGCCAAAGTGGGCACGCTGCCGGGAAAAAGGGTGATGGCCATGGAGTAGACCCAGGCCGAGCCGGTACCCATGGCGATCAGGGTATCCATATTGGCATTGTGGTGGCGGAACTGTTTCCAGGCGCCGATGTAGAAGTGACCGCCGGCATAGACCATCGCTGCCAGGGTGATCAGTCCGATCAAGAGCCACAGCCCCTGAGCCTCAGCCAACCCCGGCAGCCAGCCGGCCATACCGGCAACCATCAGCGGGAAACCGACCACAGCGGCTGCTACAGACTGCTTGAGTAATTTACGGTAATAAACCTGCTCTTTCCGCTCGCGCTCGACCTGCTCGTTCTCAAGACTCTTGAGCTCCGCCGCCTCGTAGCCGGCGTCGACAACCGCCTTCACCAGGGTCTCGGTGCTGATATCACCGATAATCTGAGCCGTGTGCTCAGCGAAATTGACACTTGCCTGCTCCACTCCGGGGACCGCCTGCAGGGCCTTCTCCACCGCAGCGACGCAACCGGCGCAACTCATGCCACCGATGGACAGGCGTACCTTCTGTGCTTCCGCCACGTAACCGTGCTCCTCTACGTTAGATCAGCCAAGGCTAAACGCTTGGCCGACACAATCCAACCATTACCCATAAGACCGGCAGGCTACGCAATCATTCCATGGCGTTGACCTGGATCAACATCGCACTTCTCTGCCTTTGCCATAATCGACCACTGGCGCAAAAGAGGAACAACCATGAAAGCACCGCTCAAACCGCTATCTCTGCTGCTTCGCACCCTGCCGAACGCTCTGCACAGTGAACTGCTCAGCCGTCTGCTTAGCCACCTGCTCAGAGGCCAGTACTTGGCAGAGCAGTTGATCGATCTTGACGGCAAGCGACTTGCCATCAGCATTACTGACACCCGCACCGAGTTGCTGTTTCGCATCGCGGGAAAGCGGATCGTGCGCCAGTCGCGGGGGAGTTCCGCCCAACCATGGGATGTGCGCATCAGTGGTGCACTTGCTGACTTTTGGCTACTCGCCAGCCGCAAGGAAGATCCTGACACCCTGTTCTTCAAGCGCACCCTCACCATCGAGGGTGAGACCGAGGCCGGGCTTTATCTCAAGAACCTGCTCGACGCGCTAGAATTCGACAGCCAGGCGCATCTCGAAGATGTCCTGGGCAAACGGCTCGGCAAGACCGTCAACACCCTGCTCCAGCACAGCGGTATCGAGTCGGGGCTGAAACAGCAGTTTAGGTAAAAAAAGCGCGTAACTCTGCTTAAAGATCACAAAGAAGTTTATTCACTACAGAGGGACAAAAGCACGGAAAGATATTTCTCCGGATAGACCATCCTGCATCCTGGCGAAAAGATCGCCTTTAAAGGATTTGCCCTGCGCCTTTTGCCTCCTCCGTGTGGAAGTTGTTTTAAAAACTCAGGAAGCGGATACCTGGATACCAGTCGCCTCACCCACCTTAAGCATGCCGGCCTCACCGTACCAGAAGCCATTACAGGAATCACCGGCAGCGATCTTCTCACTTTGGGCAACCGCCTCGGCCAGATCAATCTTTCCATCAATGATCTGGCGGAATAATCCCACCATCCGATCCATGAACCGCGACTGCGGCGAGAGCCGGAGAAAGTCCACCCCGAGTCCCTGCATCTCCGGCAGCGCACCAATTAAATTGCAACTGCCTGCGGACTGGGTCTGGATACCATTCATGGCGAGAAAGGACTCGTCCTCCTGCGAACGGAGCAGCAGACCGTCGCTGTAATCCAGGCATCGCAACTGGCAATCGTCCTTGGGCAAACCCTCGGCACGGGCAATAAAACAACGTGCAGAGAAGGCCAGAGGGATGCGGCCGAAGGCGAAGACCTCGGTCTGCATCCCCGCAGGCATCGCTTCCTGCAACACCTTCAAGGTATCTCGCGAGAGTTCCACTGGCATCACCCAGCGCATGGCGCCCAACTCATGCAGCAGTGACAACGTCTCGTTGTTGTAGACATTAAGATGCGGCCCGGCGACAAAGGGCACCTTTCCGGCCACCGCATGCACCGCCGCCATGTCATTGGCTTCGACCAAAAAACGACCGTTTTCCGCGATGTGGTGCATGCGCTTGAGTTCAGACTCGGCCTCGACCAGTGCCAGGGTAGATAGCACGACCTCCTTGCCCGCCTTGGTGAGCTCCTCGGCAATGACCAGCCAGTCGTCCAGCTTCAGCGCATTGCGCTTTGAACAGACCACCTCGCCAAGATAAACCGTATCCACCGGCCACTCAGCTGCCTGGCGATAAAACTCAAAGACCTGCTCACGCGGCCAGAAATAGAGAATAGGTCCGAGAGAAATTTTCATTGGCTAACCCCCTCTATCACAAAGGACGGGACGCAAAGAACACAAAATAGATAAATATGTTTGTGAGCCCCATTGTTCCGCCGGCTTGGCACGCCATTCACAGCACACACACTCTTTGCGTTCTCAACGTCTTTGCGACCTCTGCGTTGAATGTTTTTGATCATTGCCATTGTCTTTCGAGAGCACCCAGAGTGTGGGTGGAACCTTCGGCCACCTTATCGAGTTGCTCGACCCAGTCGCTCCGCGGGGTATAAGACCCGGGGTTAGCCTCGGCCGCATCGAGTGCCTGACGCAGTACGCGAGTGACCTGCCCGACATAGGCGGGACTGCGCTGGCGCCCCTCCACCTTGATTGCCGAAACCCCAGCGTCGACCAGTTGCGGCAGAATATCGAGCACCGAGAGCGAAGTCGGATCTTCAATGGCGTAACTGAGCTTACCGTTGACCAGATAGCGCCCCTTGCACAGTACCGGGTAGCCGGCACTTTCCCGGTCCTTGTAGGTGTCGATCAGGACGCCGTTGAGACGCACGTTGCGCCCCGCGGGTGTCTCCTCCCAGCGCACTGACTTGGCCGGAGAACAGGCGCCACAGGTATTGGGCGACTCCCCGGTGACGTAAGAGGAGAGATAGCAGCGCCCCTCCACCATTACGCACAAGGAGCCGAAGGCAAACACCTCCACCTCCGCATCGGTATCCTGGATCACCCGCTTGACCTGGGAGAGCGAAAGTACCCGCGGCAGCACTACACGCTGGATATTAAACTGTTCACGGTAGAAAGCGATCGCCTCGGCACTGGTGGCCGAGCCCTGCACTGAGAGATGCAAGCGCAACGCCGGGTGGGTTTTGCTGGCATAGCGCATCAGTCCGGCATCAGCGAGGATCAGCGCATCGACCCCGAGCTCGGCGGCCTTGTCCACCGCAGAGGTCCACAAGGGCCAGCTCTGCGGCTGTGGATAGGTGTTGAGTGCCAGCAGCACCTTGGCAGCGCGGGCATGAGCGTATTCGATCCCCTGACGCGCCGCCCGCTCATCGAAATTCAGCCCGGGGAAATTGCGCGCATTGGTAGCATCGCGAAAGCCCATGTAAACTGCATTAGCACCGTTATCCACCGCTTGGCGCAGCGCCGGCAGACTCCCCGCAGGACAGACCAGCTCCACCTTTTTTGTCATGTTCAGAACCTCGTGAAAAACAGTTAACGCAAAGGTTATTTACGCTTCAAACAGGCTGGGCTGTTTTGCCCGGTCACCATCTTGCACTGCAAATCAGACGATCCCAATGACCAACGTCAATAAATGAACGCGCTTGCCGCCATCAAGATTCACTTTTTGCGCTTTTTGGGTTCAGCATTATTCTTTTTTCCCGCCAATACTCCCGATACTGAGCTGCCTCCCTTGGCACGACCCGCGGCGCGCCAGTTCCTGCTCGATACCGTTGAGCACGCGCCATTTCCAGTTACACCAGTCAGGCGCCAGCAGGATCTCCTTGCCGGCAGTACCGGTGAGACGGTGATAGAGCACTTCAGACGGGGTGCGCTCGATCATATCCGCCACCACACGGATGTAGTCGTGCAACCCCCAAGGGCCATACTCACCGCGACGCCACTGGTTGGCCAGCATGGTACCCTTGACCACGTGCAGAGGGTGCAGTTTGAGACCGTCGACGCCCTGCTCCAACACCCGCTCCAGGGAGATAAAGTTGTGCATCGCCTCCTCTCCGGGCAGACCGACGATGAGGTGGGTGCAGACAGGCAACCCACGTTCACGAGCCGCCTGCACCGCTTCACGATATTCGGCAAAGCCGTGACCACGATTGACCCTCACCAAGGTATGATCGAAACTCGACTGCAACCCCAGTTCAAGCCATATCTCATGCCCCTGCTCCCGATAATCGGCCAGCAGGTCGAGCACCGCAGATGGCACGCAGTCGGGACGGGTACCGATCGAGAGACCAATAACATCCGGTTCTGCCAGTGCGCTGTCGTACAACGCCTTGAGCCGCCCCGGATCCTCGTAGGTGTTGGTGTAAGCCTGGAAGTAGGCGAGGAATTTTTTTGCTCCGGTGCGCTTGGCCAGTACCTGGCGGCCGGCATCGATCTGCTCAGCCACATCAGGGTCTTTGCGTGCATTGGGACTAAAGGAGCTGTTGTTGCAGAAGGTACAACCACCAATGCCCTTGCTGCCGTCACGGTTGGGACAGGTGAAACCGGCGTTTATGGCGAGTTTGTGCACACGCTCGCCATGGCGGACCAGCAAATGCTGGCCAAAGGTGGTTACATAATCCGACAGCGCCACCTAATGACGTACCTCACAGGAATCGCCTGCATCAACGTAACACCAAACCACCATCGGCAAAGTGCATTTCGTATGAAATGTCGTGCAGGAGACTCGCAATAACCTCAATCCTGAATTGTGAGAATTGACCGCTGCATACCGGTCACTGCGCATTGCACCTTTTCTTGCAGCGCTTTCGAGCCTCTGATATCTGCAATGACTAAACACCGGACTTCAGCCTACCACGTCCAGTTCACGCCGTCGGAAATCGACACCTATCGACTCGGCAATCTGGCGGCAGGCGGCGATATCCACGCCTTCCAGTCCGTCGATGGCAGTTAGGGTTACCTCGATCCCCCGCTCATGTGCAAGCCGGGCAAACTCAAGCATGGCGGCGAAGGCGCCGCGCAATTTCGGTTTCGTATGTTCGTTATAGACCGCAGCGTTCTGAGCATTCATGGAGATGGAAAGGCTATCAACCACTTCGGCCAGTTCGACAGTGACATCCCGACCCTCGCGCAGATTGGCCAGACCGTCGGTATTCACCCTCACGCGCGCCCCCTGCACCTTAAGCACCCGAGCAATGGCCAGCAGGTCAGCGAGGCGTATGGTCGGCTCGCCCAGACCGCAGAAGACAATTTCCCTGAATTCCGCCGGATCACCGATAGCCTCCAGCACCTCCTCGACGGTGGGCTCACGATGTAGACGCAGATCGTAGCTCTGCACCTCCCAGCTACGGTTGTATTTCGGGCAAAAGCCACAACGTAGGGTACATTGGCTGGTAATGTTCAAATAGCAATTGCCATGGAGGCGATACGCTATAATCGAACGATATGTTTCCTCTGATGTAGCGGGTGTATCCATCGAAAATGTCCGTCCAAAGTTCTGTTCATGTCCGAATGTCATCATGTACCAACATAATGATGCGGATCAATGGCCAAGCTTACTGTATGATACTGTCCCTTATGTGTTCCGAATCCTAACAGGTGTTGAATGATCAAAACCCCATTGCCGTTACTGAAACTCCGTGATCGTGAGTTACTACCCATTATCCAGGGAGGTATGGGGGTGGGTATCTCCGCCCACAAACTGGCAGGCAACGTCGCCAAACAGGGTGCCATCGGCACCATTGCCAGCATCGATCTGCGGGTACATCACCCTGATCTTATGGAACGCACACACCGCACCAAAGACCGCACTGTCATTGACGAGGCCAACATGGAAGCCCTGGATCGCGAGATCAAGGGAGCCCGTGAGATTGCCGGTCCTGAGGGCTTTATCGCGGTCAACGTGATGCGCGCTGTCGATCGCTATCCGGAACTGGTCAAGCAAGCCTGCGACAGTGGCGCCAACGCCATCATAATGGGCGCAGGGCTTCCCTTTGAACTTCCTGAGCTGACCAAGGATTATCCCGAGGTAGCCCTTATCCCTATCCTCTCCGAGGAGCGTGGGGTGCGCGCCGTACTCAAGCGCTGGATGCGCAAGGGTTTCTTGCCCGATGCCATCGTGTTGGAGCACCCGCGCTACGCCGGCGGCCATCTCGGAGCGCCCAAACCAGAGGACATCAACAACCCACGCTTCGATTTCAAGCGCGTCCTGGCCGAGATCCCCAAGGTATTCGAGCAGCTCAAGCTCGACCCGATCCCGTTGTTACCCGCCGGAGGTATTAACTCCTTTGCCAAGATCAAGGAGCTGTTCAGCCAGGGCGCCAGCGGTGTACAGATCGGCACTCCATTCGCCGTTACCGAAGAGGGCGATGCCCATCCCAACTTCAAAAATGTGCTGCTCGAGGCAAAACCCGAGGATATTGTCACCTTTATGAGCACTGCCGGACTGCCGGCCCGCGCCGTACTCACCCCATGGCTGAAGAAATACCTGGAACGTGAGGAAAGGGTGCGTTCACGCGCTACCCCGGACAAGGCCAAGTGTGCGGTCTGGTTCGAATGCCTGACCCACTGCGGACTCAAGGACGGAGACCCCGCCTCAGGCCAGTTCTGCATCGACACCCAGTTGGAAGCGGCGGTGATGGGTAATGTGGAGAAAGGCTTGTTCTTCCGCGGTTCAGAGGCACTGCCCTTTGGCAATCAGCTGCGTTCCGTGCATGACCTGCTGGCCTTCCTGCTGACCGGTGTCGATCCCAAAAGCGCTACGGCCTGAAAGACACAGGCAGGCTCCGGTTAAGAATACGACTCTCCAGGCTGTGGCTAACCCGCAGCCTGGAGATCCTCGCCTAATGCACCCTGTTCAGAAGACACTTGATGGTACAGGCGTAATGCCTGGAGCAGGTTCCACCACAACAGCCCGCTGTTAATCAACCATGCCACGCCGATCACGACTGGTGGCATGACACTGAAGGCAAGCCCCGCCAGCAACAATATCAGTGCCAGCAGATGCAGTCGAAACTGTATACGCGCCATGCGCTCAGGGATTACCTGTTTCATATTGGGCACCTTACCCTGCCTCTTCCCTGCCTGCTGCAGACGGTTGTTCAGGTGTAGCCAGATCAGGAATGGAACGATCTTGTAGAGCATACCGTTGACTGCTGAAGCGGCAAAACCGAGCAAAAACAGCACACCCGCCGCCAACTCCAAAGCGATATAGGGATAGAGTCGATCTCCAAGCCAGGCCAGCACGGCAAGTACCAGCGATACCATCGCCAGGCGCCAGAAATCGAGAGTAACATCGGCCAAGCGCCGCCGCCGTTTCCCCTGTAGGTATAGGGTCTGCAAAGCAAAGCCGATTAGACAGGCGGCCAGCAACAATGACAAAGACTGCCCTATCGCCGGCCAAGGGACAAACGACCAGGTCACCAGCAATGCCGCGATTAAGGGAACCAGGCTACGCCTCAACCAAGCTGGATATTCCGGTGTGATCTGGAACATCGGTACCACTTGATAAGCAACACCGATGATAAGCAGCCCTATCCAACCTACGGCGCCCCAACCGATGTGAAGTCTGGTGAACGGATGAGCCAGGGGAAGTTGCCAGCCATAGTGCACCAGCAGATAAATCGCAATGGAAACGGTCACCATCAGGGCGGTAAGCGCCAGGGCCATCGCTGGAACCGTAGCATAGCGCGAGGAGGAACGCAGCAAGGAGTGACCGGCAACCAGGACCAGCCCCAGCACCGCCAGAGCAAGCAGCAAGGCCCCGCTCTGCAGGCCGGTTGACCATCCCAGGGCCATCCCAAGTACCAGGCTCAATACGCCGAGAGTCCACAACAGATGCAGCAACACGCTAACCCGTTGTGCAGAGGGAACAGGCACGCCGACCAAAACCGGCAACAGTTGCTGCATCGCACCGAGCATGGCGCTACCGAGAAACCCAAGGGTCACAAGGTGAGTTAGCGCTAACATCAGCGGACTCCAGCGTGTCGCAAAGAGTTCAGGCTCACCTAGCAAGACGAGCAACGCCGCGGCGGCAAGAAACAGTGGGGCAGTAAGAAAAAACCGCAGTGGTACCATCAGTGCCGGTGTTTGGCTTAGCGACAGGGCGGTATAGTTCACCGACTTACTCCTTCCAGGGTTTCATGGTTGAGGAGACAGCCATGGCGGCAGTGTGTGCAACGTCATCGCTGCGACGCCAAATGAAGACTTCGCAAGCCACCACCACACCCTGCCTGGTGTCAGCCTCGAACCCCTGCTCGGCCAGGTAACTGTACAGATGACAGGGCTTCATGCGGTGACGGAGACGAAGATAGACACCCTCGGGCAGCTCCTGTAACGCTGCCAATGCACGAACCAGCGGCTCGGGGGCCTCCAGCTCAGAGACATCCAACAACTCTTCGCGCCCCATTAGCCGGTCTTGCCGATCCCCTGCATCTTTGCCAGCAGCCCTGATTGTTGCGCCGCAAGCATTCGATCGGTCATTGGATAGAGGATCTGCTCTTCCTTGGCATTGTGCTGTTGCATCAGTATCAACAGGGTTTCCGAGGCACCGAGATAATCTTCTACCTGCCGCTCCTCAATTGCCTGGTCCATCTCCCCAAATAGCTGCCGCATCTGCTCATGCTCATGGCGCATCACCACGGTTGGCCCCATCGTGCTGCCGCTGGCCTCTTCAAAGGCAGGAAAGAGCACCTCCTCCTCCATGGCAAAATGTTGTTGCATGCTTTCGATAAAGTGACGGTGCGCCGCCGTGGCACTTGACCAATCACCCCCTTCTACCGCCGCCTCTGCGGCAGCAAAAAGTTCGTCGCAACGATGGTGATCGTCACTCATATAACTGCTGAATGTGGTCATGGATTGTTCCTCCTGGGCGAGATTATCGTCATGCATCCCCGGCCAGGCCTTGATTCACATCAAACCTGGCAGCCATGCTGAAGTATCGCTCAGGTTTCGATGATTCGGTCAAAATAGCGTGCACGATAGAGTAACCGCCGGGGTCGGTCCGGCAAGTCAGTAAAGCCGTCGCGGGTATGCAGGACATTGTTACAGATGAGCCCCATGCCGGCGTCGAGGCGGGCGCGGAAAATGTAGGGATTCGAATCACTAAGAATACGTTCAAGGGCATCGAGAGCATCGACGGTACGGGCATCGTCCTTCCATTCGATGTTACGCTTGCGTGCGGTATAGCGCATGTGTAGCGAACCGGTCTCTTTATGGATGGAAAATACCGGGCCGACAGAGGCGTCGCGCTCCCCACCCTCCCCGTCCTTGCCCGGCGGGATGGTCATCACATCGGCAGCCATCAGGCTCCTGATGTACTCGGAATTTTCATCACGCAGCTGCAGGTAGGCAATCTCATGATCCAGCAACTGGTTCTCCCCTCCCTCCGCAGCAGGTTGCACGCAGTGCAACAGCATGCCGCGGATCTGTTGCTCTCCGGTGTTGTAGTAACCGTCGCAGTGCCAGTTGATGGGGCGATTGGTATAAGGGATA
>JBFEYJ010000040.1:0-18309 GCA_041562215.1 Thiohalomonadaceae bacterium
CGATAACCGAGTTCGGCGGTGTCTGACTCTTCGGGCTCCAGTGCAGGGTTGCCATAGCCCGGGTAGTAACGCTGCAGGAAGGTGGGCGCCTTGAAGGCACTGCCGTAGCTCAGATACAACCGGCCGTCCCCGAGCTTGCCTCCCAGGGTGATGTTTCCTGTATTGTGACGGCCGAAACCGTTATGTTCTTCACCGCGTGCGCCGAGTAGCAGGTCAAGGCGCTCGCCACTCCACTGATATTGGGCGAACAGGGCGCCGTTGTAGGTATATTCGTCATAGCTCCCTTCGCTCTCGCCATTCTCCGCCACGTAATCGGCGCCGACGGTGATAAGGTCACTGTCGCTCAGCTGCAGGTCGTGCTGCCAGCTGATGCTGTCACGCCGTGAGTGGGTCTTGTAGCCGCTGTCTGTCTCGTAGTGGTCTTCGGCACGGCCAAGGTTGAGGGTCTGCTGCCAGCGCTCGCTGGCGCTCCAGTCGAGAGACAGGTTGCCTGAGTCGTTGCGCTGGGTGGAGGAACCGGCGTCGGTCTCCACTTCACCGTCACTGTGCAGCAGGTTCAGGCTCACGTTGCCGTTGCCGCCCAGTGGGTAGCTGACACCGGCACCGAGGTTGGTGTTGGTGTATCCGTCGTCATCGGGCTCGAAGCCGAATGTGCCGGGCTTGGCGGCGGAAAAGCCGCCGCTTTCCAGGTAGCCGGCGTTGAGGTGATAACGCCCGGCACCCATGCGGCCGCCGGTGCCCAGATCGGTTCGCCAGGTCTTGTAACTTCCGCCACTGATAGAGGCGTGGAAGCCTTCATCGTGGCGGGTGAAAATCTGGACCACTCCGCCGATGGCATCTGAACCGTAGAGCGTGGAACGCGGGCCGCGCACGATCTCGATCCGTTCGATCTGCTCCAGCGGCAGGTTGGCCCACTTGAAGCCGCCGTCGATGGCCGAGTTGACGCGCACCCCGTCAATGAGCACCAGGACGTGGTTGCTGTTAGTGCCGCGCAGCAGCAGGCTGGTGTTGGTGCCCAGGCCGCCATTGCGTGCGAGGTCGACACCCACCGTACGGCTCTGGATGAGCTCCACTACCGAGTTGGCCTGGCTTTGCTCGATCGCTTTGCGTTCGATGACGGTGACTGAGGCCAGGGTTTCGTCGGCAGTCTGTGCGGTGCGTGTGGCGGTGACGATAATCGGCGATGAAGTGGTTTCTTCTGCGGAAGCAATGATAATTGTGGAATGGAACAGACTGATGACAGCCAGCACTGAGGCTGCCTTATGGCGAATACTTTTGTGCATTGTTTTTGTCCCTGCGCTCACCCGCGCGTATAGAAACGAATAACGCCAATGGTGATAGGGAGGGAGAGTGAAAACGGAGATGTCGCGTTCTGTTTGCACCCACATACCGCCCTCCGCAGCATTGGCAAGTCTGTTTCAGGCCGGTCTCCGGGCTTGCGGTTGGGTCGTTTGACCCGGTTCAACCGCCTTCCCACGTCGTTGACGCAGTGGCTGTGTGATTGAACCTTGTACCGCTTACCGTTGCGGGGGCAGCGTCGGAATTGTCCTCACCATGTTGGGTGTGGGACGCACCGACTTCCCGTTTCATTCCTCAGAGGGGCTCTCCTGGGAACACCTGAAACTAGCGGGCACATTAATCTGCGTGTCGGGACGTGTCAAGAGTCGCCTCTGAGGCTTTTCGGTTAATGGCCTGTGCGATGATCGTTTCGAGTTTTTCCGGTGTGAAGGGCTTGGCGATAAAGCCGTTCATTCCGGCGGCGAGACATTTTTCCCGTTCGGCATGCATGATGTCCGCGGTGAGGGCGATGATGGGAATGGTCGATTTGTCGCTGTCTGCCAGTGCACGGATCCGGTGTGTCGCCTCAATGCCGTCGACTTCGGGCATGTGCAGGTCCATGAGGATGATGTCGTAGTCGGCGGACTCGAGTTTTGTGATGGCCTGGGCGCCGTTTTCTGCGACTGTCACGGTGTGGCCGCTTTGTTCGAGCAGGCTTTTGGCGACAAGGCTGTTGATCTTGTTGTCTTCGGCAAGCAAGACCCGGCATGGCCGGATGGTGGCGGTTGCGGCTTCGCCATCGAGCAGATGGTGCACCGGTACTTGCTGCGCTAGAGGGAGGTCCAGTTCAAAGCTAAAGGTACTGCCTTGCTCGCCCGGGCTTTCCAGCCAGATGGTACCGCCCATGGCTGTTACCAGTCGCTTGCAGATGGCAAGACCCAGACCGGTGCCCTCATAGCGCCGCGCCACACCCGAATCCAGCTGGGTAAATTCATCGAAGATCTGTTCGGACATGTCCGGCGGAATACCGACACCGGTATCGATGATGGTGAAGCGAATGCGTGCTGTCGTGGCAGAACTTTTTTCGCCGGCAACCAGCAAGCTGACATGACCTTGCTGGGTGAATTTTATCGCATTGCTCAGCAGGTTCAACAGGATCTGGCGAAGTCGGGTGGTATCTGCCATTAGCTGTTTCGGTGTTGATGAGGCGAGGGTGTAACTGAGGCGAAGACCTTTTTGATGCGCGATGTTCTGTACCAGCACGATACTGTCGTGCAACAGCTGGTCGAGCTCGAACGGTTGTGATTCGAGCTCCAGTTTTCCCGCCTCGATTTTGGAGAGATCAAGGATGTCATTAAGCAATAGCATCAACTGTTCACTGGAGGTACTGATCGCTTCGATATATTCGCTTTGATCCGCTCTTGGCTTGGTACGAAGCAATAACCTCACCATGCCGATAATTCCGTTCATCGGTGTGCGGATTTCGTGACTCATGGTGGCGAGGAAAATACTTTTTGCCAGCGAAGCCGCCTCGGCCGCCTCCTTGGCCTGCTCCAATTCGACTTGCACTCTCTTCAATTCGGTGATGTTGGATGCCGCTTTCAGGAGGACGGTTCGTCCATTAGTCCAGGTGATGGCCCGATCGCGACAGGTATACCACTCCCCGGTGCTCTCATTTTGGAAATCCCATACATGGACGCCTGACGGCTGGCCTCCGGCATCGAGGATCGCGTCAGTGGAGCAAAAACTGCATGGACCGCTCTGGCCCTGCTGCACTGTTTTCCAGCAGGTCTCGCCGACCTTATTTCCGAACAGTGCCTTCATTGGACGGTTCATGAAGAGGATGCGGTGGGTCTCCATATCGGCAACATAGACAAGGTCATCGAGACTGTCGACGACCGTGGCGAAACGCTCTTCAGACTTAGTGATGATTGCTTCGGCCTGCTTTTGCAGGGTAATGTCGACAATGCTGAGGATCACCGCGTTACCCTGAGGAAATTGGACCAGGGTCGAAGAGAGCAGCGCTACATAGGGTTTACTGTTACGGGTGCGCAGATTGCATTCGTAACCATCGATGTCATGATGAAGGTGGTGTGCGCGCAGTAACACGTCATAGTCATGCGGGTCCTCAAAGAGCTGCAACAGGGGATGTTCCGTCGCGTTTTCAGCAGGAAGGAAATGCTCTCTGGTTTTACGGTTGCTGAGGATAATTCGTTGCAGATCATGACTGACGACAAACATCGGGAATGGCATGGTGTCGAAAATCTGTAATTGACTATGAACGCTGCGTGTAATGCGTTGCAGGAGTTTGCGGATCGTCCACCAGGCTGCGGATAGAAAGAGAATAATCGCAACAATACCGATGCCGAACTTCAGTCGAACTTCACTTTTTAGCTGCTGATAGAACTCGCTGCTGGAATAGAAGCGGGCAATCCCAAGCAGTTCCCGTGTGGTTTTGGAATACAACGGAATAGTACTGATAAAGCACTGAGTGCATGTGGTTTTGCCACGCGTAATTACGCTCCTGTCAGGGGGGGCAGCAAGAGAATTATCCAGCTCGATGTGTATGCTGTTAACAAAGGGCGTATCGGTATTGGGATCGGTTAAGACCAGAATCTCGTCCATGGTCTCAGCCAGGCGAGTCATGCGCTGTTCCTTATCCTGAACTAATAGGGTGTCGGCAAGGATCCATGACTGGGATTGAGCCAGTACCGTGGCCTGGGTTTTAGCATCGGCATTGAGCCTGGGCTCAAGGCTGAATAGCCAGTACGTCCCGGCCAGTGATGTCATACCGGCGGTCAGTAGCAGGAAAACCAGGCCGATATAGGCCAGCGTGCTGCCGGGGTGATGGCGGAGTAGATCACGGTTCATAGATTTCGGCGACCTTGAGAAAAAACATCTTTAAGCCTGTTGGCAAGGCAGCGAGTGTCTGGCTGTTGATATAAGGGAGTATCCTATCGCTTATCGCAATGCCGGCGAGGATCCCTTTTTCCACATCGCCATGAAAGGGTGAGAAGGTGATGATATTGTGCTGTTGCCCGTAATGGGAAATCGCCTCGATGTCCTCGTCGTTTCGTTGCGAAACGAAGAGTCCGAATGGGGGGGGGATACTACCCTGAAGCAGGAGGCTTATCGGGATGGTTTCTACTACAAGCGGTTTTCCCTTTATCTTTTTGATGCCCCGCAGTGTTTCAGCCAACTCCTCTGCATTGTCCTTGTCCTTGTGGTAGACGATCAGCACCCTGATGTTAGGTAATTCCGATTTTTGTTCTAGGGCCTGACTGGCGGCAAGCACGGCAGGGAATATCTTCAATCCGACGAGAACCCGTCGTTGCAGTGCCTGATCGGCCGCCACGCTTTGAATCGGAAGTAATAGAAGGAGTGGCAATAGCAGCCAGAGGAGCAGGCCTGGTTTTTTGTCAGCGGTCCCTGGCATGATTATGTTTCTAGAATCGATAGCTGAGGTTGGCCCACCACTGACGATCGGCACGTGGCCTGTCATTTGGATAGGTGTTGGGTGGCGCCGGATAGCGTACGTCGGTATCCAGCAGATTTTTTATCCCAAGGCGCAGGCTCAGGCCCTTGCTCCAGAGATTCATCCGGCTGAGCGTGGTGTCCATAGTGGCATAGTCGTCGAGTTCCGAACGGCTGTCTGAAGCCTCCCTGTAAGCGGCGCTGACATAGCGATAATGGATATTCAGCAGTAAATTACTGCCGGCATGGTAGTTGAGATCGATGTTTGCCAGCCAGTCGCTGGAGCCGGCAATGGGCTCACCTGTATTATCATCCTTGCTCTGAAGGTATGAGAGGTTGGTTGCGAAATCGAAATCCCTGTGCAGGCGGTGATCCCACTCCAGCTCCGCGCCATACAGGATGGCGCCATCGGCATTGATGAAGCCGCTGTTCCACCAGTCAATCGGGTCGGAATAGAAAACGATGAGATCTTTCAGGTGAGCGCGGAACAGGTTCAGACGCCACTCACTGTCCATTCCCTTATGGATATAGCCCATCTCCAGGCTTCGGCTGGTGGAGGGGTTAATGTTGCCAACGGCAGCGCCAATCTCATACAGGGTGGGTGGGCGGAAGGCCTCTGCGTATTGTGCTTTAAGGATGTGCTCACGGTTGAGACGCCAGACAGCGGCTAGGCGTGGAGTGGTTCTGCCACCCACATCGCTGTACTCATCATGGCGCAGGCCGGCAGTAATGGTGAGGGTCTCGTCAGGTCGATACTCATCCTGCAGGGTGAGGTTGGTGATGTGGCGGTTCATTCCCTCACTGATGATACCGCTGAAAGGAGTCATTGTGGCTCCTTGTTGTCCCCAACTCTGGTCGACTTCGGTCGCCATGACCCAGGCGATGCTGTAACTGAATAGCAGCTTGTGCTGTTCCCCGGCGTTCATACGCAAGTCACCACCACCGCTTAAACGCCGTTCCCGGTATTGAGAGTTGACCACTAAGGGATTTTCGCCGATTCCACACGCTATCAGCGGATCATTCAGGCAGTTTGCATCAATTACCCCGACGTTACCGATGAACAGGTCGTCCTTGTGCTCGCGATTCTCCTGCCAGCCGAGATAGATCTCACCTTCACCTTTTTCCCCCGTATGCAATCCCTGACGCAGTTCGATGGTCTGTTGGATGTTGCGGGTGACGATGTGTTTTTCATCGGGTGGGAGGTAGTCGTTAATGCCGAAGTGGTCGCCGTAGCCGTCTTCAAGCCACTGCGCCAGCAGGGTGAAGTCTCGATAGCGGCTACTGAGGATAACACTGCGACCCTCTTCGGCCTCGTTCGTCTCGCCGGGGGCATTGGAGTAGTTGGCGCAGGGCTCTATGCCACTGATGCCGCAGGTGTTTTCAGGATAGAGGGCGTCATTGCCGGTGGTGATATCGGCTCCGTTCCCCTCCCAACCGGCAAGATTGAGGTCGATGGCGAAGGTACCGTCATCCGACCGATGACTGACGAGCGCTCCGCCACTGGTATAGGCATTTTCACCGATACGGGTATAGAGGCTCCCCCCCTCATGGCGGGTGATGACATTGATGACACCGGTATAGGCAAATTCACCGTGGATGGCTGAACCGGGTCCACGGATGACCTCGATACGCTCCACTTGCTCGACCGGGAGATTGAGCACCGGAGGGGCGTAGGCATACTGTGCCGAGTTCATCGCCACGCCATTGAGCAGGATTTTGACATTACCTGAGGCGTAGGTACGTCCAATACCTCGCACAACAATCTGCTTTCTTCCGGTCTCTTCGATCGAGAGTTCGATCCCCGGTACCCCGGCCAGGGCCTCCCATACGTTGCGTGCGCCCATGCTCTCAAGTTTGTCTCCATGCAGCACGGTGACCATGCCGGGGACGTAGTCGGCATTGAGCCGGGTTTTCGTGGCTATTGTTGTTTGCTCGTCAAGCAGCGCGAGAAGTTGCGCCAGTTCCCGCTGCTCGTTGTTGGGCGCTTCCGTCTCGAGTGCATGGCTCGGCATGGGCAGAGCAGGCATGCATAACAGGGTAAGCAATTTCAATCGGGAAGTCAGAATCATTCTTCTTCAGGCTCTGTGCCTTGATGCCGGCTTGGATGCGGCTATTATCACAGTAATGGTTAGTTATTAGTTATTAGTTATAGGTAGCAACGTTCACTAGTATAAATATTCTTCATTAAAGATCATACGGCTATGGCTATATCCTGTGCGTTTGTTTGCAGCGTGGTGAAAGGTTCTGCTTTATTGCCGTTGGCCCTGAAGTACGCCCGATATCGTTTTGGATGAAGAGTATGTGATTTGTGCGGCTTTCACTTGCAGTAACGGCAAGGTGATCTTGCATTTTAAATGCGGTGCGCTAATGTTAATGTATTACATGAGGGGGGGTATATAACCTCATGTATTTTATGTATACTTTCTTGGTCACACCTTTCGTTGTTTGGGAATGGGCGGTGATGGAGAATCCCCCGCCACTAACAGAGAAGCGCCGTGCAAACAAACAATTCAGAGCCGTTAGCCAGGATTGAACAAGTGAGCAGAGGAATGGTGGTGCCGGGTCCCGCTATGTCCCAGCGTATCCGTCGAGTACTGGTGGTCAATGCAAAGGGTGGGTGCGGCAAGACGACTGTTGCCACCAATCTGGCCAGTTACTACGCCGCTCACAAGCGCCCTGCCGCATTACTCGATTACGATCCCCAGGGTTCAAGTATGCAGTGGCTGGCAAGCCGTGCGGCAGAGCACTTTCCCATTCATGGTGTGGCGGCTTTCCGCAAACCCACGGCGGGGATGACTAGAACCTGGCAGCTGCGCTTGCCGGCAGGGACTGAGCGATTGATCTTTGACGCGCCTGCTGGAATTCACGGCATGCCGCTCATCGATCTGGTGCGTGAAGCCGATACCATTATTATTCCTGTTCTTCCCTCACCGATCGATATCCATGCCGCTTCTCACTTCATCAAGGATTTGTTGCTGGTAGCGAAAGTTCGCGCCCGGTCGATCCGGGTTGGTGTCGTGGCAAATAGAGTGCGCAAGAACACCAAAGTCTTCTCTTCCCTGCAGCGTTTCCTTGATTCGCTGAACATCCCATTTGTTGCCTATCTGCGTGATACACAGAACTATGTACGCTCTTCAGAGGAAGGGCTGGGGATTTCCGAGTGGGAGGCACATATGGTTCGCCATGATAGAGCGCAGTGGGATAAGCTGGTGCGCTGGATCGATGGCGATGATTAATCAGCCTTAGCATTCGTTAACCGGGCAGGAAAAAGCGTTTGTCGTCCTGTTCGAGCTCACTAATCGGGCAGCCATACAGGTGGCTCAGACTGTTCGCGGTAAGTAACTCTTCACTCCTTCCGGCTCTCCAGGCTCCGTTCCCAAATAGCAATAACACATGATCGCAATAGCGAAGGGCCTGATTGGGATCGTGCAATACCATCATTATCGTCTTGCCACGGTCTTTGCATAGCTGGCGTAGCAATTGCAATAAAGAGTGTTGGTGACGCAGATCGAGGTGGTTCAGCGGCTCATCAAGCAGTAGCAAATTAGGGTCCTGGGTCAACAGGGTAGCGATGGCCAGGCGCCTGCGCTCACCGCCGGAGAGGCTTTGGACAGGTCGTGACTCCAGGTCGGAGAGATCCATTAGCTCCAGCGCTTCGCGGGCCAGTTCATGGTCGTATGTCGTTTCCTGCCGCCAGCGTCCCAGGTGGGGGTGGCGGCCGCTGAGCACATTCTCCCATACGCTTTCGGGGAAGGCGTCGTGGCTGTCCTGGAGTAGCAGTCCAAGTCGTCGGGCGATATTCCTTCGGGAAAAGCTCGATAGCACTTTACCATCGAGTTTTACTTCCCCCGCGGCGGATGGCAGTAACCCTGCGAGGGTATGCAAAAGGGTCGTTTTGCCGCTACCGTTGCTGCCCAGTACCCCCCAGCATTCACCCCGGCAGAGTTCCAGTTGTAGTTCCTGCCATAGCGTCCGCTTTCCGATGCGGCCTTCCAATTGGGTAGTAGTGAGTGGTGGTGCGATCATCGGTAGTTGCGTTGAAGCAGGTAGAGAAACAGGGGGACGCCGAGCATCGCTGTGAGTACGCCTACCGGTAACTGCTGCGGTGAGAGCACGGTGCGTGCGAGCGTATCTGCCAGTACCAGCAGGGTGCCCCCACCGAGCACTGATGCGGGTAGCAGCAGGCGGTGATCACTGCCGGCAAAGAGCCGTATGATATGCGGCACTACCAGGCCGACAAAGCCAATACTTCCGCCAAGAGTGACTGCCGCAGCCGTTAGCAGGGAAGCGGTCAGATAGAGTTGAAGCTTAAGCGATTTGACCTCCACGCCAAGCACCGCCGCCTGCTGCTCGCCACGCGCCAGCAGATTGAGGCTGCGAGCCCGGGGCAGGGTGATGAGCAGGCCAAAGGCCATGAGCAGCAGGCTGGGGAGGGCACTGTTCGCATGGCTCAGGTCGCCCATCAGCCAGAACAACATCCCCGGCAGATTTTGTTGTGGCGCCATCACCAGCAGGAAGCTGATAAGCGCGCCCCAACCGGCTGCGACCACCACACCGGTGAGTAGTAGCCGGGTGGGAGACCAGGCGCCACGACCGTGGGCCAGACCGAACACAAGCAACATGGAGGCAAGGGCGCCGGCCAAAGCGCTACTGTTGATGCCGAAGGTGGCGGTGCTTAGCAGCATCGCCAGCAGTGCGCCGACGGCCGCCCCTCCGGAAATACCAAGGATGTAGGGATCGGCTAGAGGGTTGCCGAGCAGTACCTGCATCTGGGCGCCTGCCAGAGCCAGCATGCCGCCGACAGCAAATGCGGCCAATGCCCGAGGCAAGCGCAGTTCAATGACGATATGGCTGGTGATCCCCTGTTCCTCACCGCTGATCACGGCCCACAATCCGGCGGGAGTTAGTGGAATACTGCCCAGTAGCAGCGCCGCCAGCAGGGCGGCCAGTGCGCTCAGCGATAGTAGGGCAAGCAGTGAAAATGGGCGCATCAGGAGTGCTGAGCCGAGGGCTGAGGAGACGGAGGCGAGAAAAGGCGTGCGATTTGCACACCGCTATTGGTTGAGCATGAGTGTTGCGAGTTCATTCTCTCACGCCTGGTCTGATTGTCCGCTGTTGCGTAGAGTGATTTGCGGCCACCCCTTTTGGCTCGCATGGTCGCTTAGCGTATCGTCTGCATCCACCGCCACCGGATGGGTAACCAATTCCAGCAACGGTAAGTCATTATGGGAGTCGCTGTAGAACCAGCTCCCTTCCAGGTTCATGCCGTTTGCGGCAAGCCACTTCTCCAGTCGGGTCACCTTGCCCTGTTGGAAGCAGGGGACGCCTGATACTTCACCGGAATAGCGCCCGTTTTTCATCTCAGGCTCTGTGGCGAGCATGTCGTCTACACCTAACTCCTCGGCGATGGGGCCGGTGACAAAGCGATTGGTGGCGGTGATGATCAGCAGGTAGTCGCCTTGTTCGCGGTGTCTGGCCAGCAGCTCTGCGGCTTTGGGTAGCATGATGGGGCGGATCTTCTCATCCATGAAGCGTGCGTGCCATGCCTTGAGGGTCTCCAGGTCATGTTCCGCGAGAGGGGCGAGACTGAAGTGTAAAAATTCATGGATATCGAGTTGCCCGGCCTTGTATTCTTCGTAATAGCGCAGGTTTTCGCGCTCATAGTACACCGCGTCCACAATGCCCTGCTCCACCAGAAAGCGGCCCCACAGGTAGTCGCTGTCGCCGCCGAGAAGCGTATTGTCGAGATCGAAAATTGCCAGGCTCAAGGGTGAATCTCCTGCATGCCGTGAAAAGGGCCATGATACTGGTCGAGTCGTGGAACTCAAAGGGGCTTGAGCCGGTCTTTATACTTTGATGGAGAGGATTTGCCCAGAGTGTTGATTTTATGGAAGAATCATCTATTCATATTGAGAGGTGAAAACGCAAGTGATTGATTCCCAAGGTTTCCGCGCGAATGTCGGGATTATCCTGTGCAATCGGGAGGGGCGCCTGCTGTGGGCGCGCCGCCTGGGCCAGGACTCCTGGCAGTTTCCGCAGGGGGGGATCAAGCATAACGAAAGCCCGGAAGAGGCCCTCTATCGCGAGCTGCACGAGGAGATCGGCCTGGAACCGCATCATGTGGAGATCATCGGTAGTACCCATGGCTGGCTCCGCTACCGTCTCCCCAAGCGCTTTGTCCGCTTTAATTGCAAACCGGTCTGTATCGGCCAGAAGCAGCGTTGGTTTATGCTGCGCCTGGTGGCCGATGACGGGGTGGTGCGACTCGATCTTAGCGAAAAGCCGGAGTTTGATGAGTGGCGCTGGGTGGATTACTGGCTGCCGCTGCAGGAGATCGTGTTCTTCAAGCGCCGTGTTTACGAAAAGGCATTGCAGGAGCTGGAGAAATTACTGTTCCCGGATCAGGGCAGGAGTCGGGCACGCTTTAATCGCCGCCCGTCAAATTACACTAACCGTCACTCCTGACCTTTGATTTCTTGGGAATTCTTCACCACAAAGCAAGGGGAATCCCCGTTTTCGGTGTCGCGGTCAAGTTGATTGCATAGCGCTAAGAACCGTGGCCAGGGCGTTTGGTGTAGGTGCATGCCACCACTACTGCTATTTGCTCCCGTTCTTTCAGGCTTGAAACGAAGCGATATCCATCGGTTAGTGTATTATTGGTCAAGCCGAATCGTTCCTTGTTGATGATGAGCTCACACTAAACCTCATCTTAGTGAACTTCGTGGTGATCCCTTTTCAGGCTTTGCTGAATCGTGATTTATTGCTTCTTTAATTGCTGAACAGGGCAAGGGAACTTGCATGCTTGATATTTTGCGCAGCATTATCCAGGAGGTGAATGCCGCCCGTAACCTGGATCAGGCACTGACGATCATCGTCGAGCGGGTGAAATCGGCCCTGTTGGTAGATGTCTGCTCCGTTTATCTGGTTGACCGGGAATCAGGCGAGCTCGTCCTGATGGCGAGCGATGGGCTGCTTCCCGAGTCTATCGGCTTTGTGCGCCTGAAGTTCGACGAGGGCCTGGTCGGGCTGGTGGCCCAGCGCGCAGAATTGCTCAACCTCGACAACGCACCGGATCATCCCCGTTACCGCTACTTCCCTGAGACTGGTGAGGAGTGGTATCACGCTTTCCTTGGTGTCCCCATCATTCATCATCGGCAGGTGCTTGGTGTACTGGTGCTGCAGCAGCATGCCGAATACCGCTATGACGAGGACATGGTCACCCTGCTGGTGACGATTGCCGCGCAGTTGGCCGGGGCTATCGCGCATGCCGAGGCCAGTGGTGGAATCGATGGCCTGCAGAGTCAACCTCGCCTTGACGGCTATCCGCTCAGGGGCATGCCCGGTGCCCCCGGTGTGGCTATCGGTCGTGCGGTGGTGGTGCATCCCCATGCCGATATCGACAGCATTCCCGACCGCCCGGTGGAGGATATCGTCGCTGAACAGGATCGTTTCCTCACAGCGGTCAATAGGGTCAAACGGGAAGTGCGCACGATGGTGGATAACATCAGCGATGTGATGCCCAACGGTGACAGCGCCCTGTTTGATGCCTATCTGCTGATGCTTGAAAGCGATAGTCTCATTGGGGGTGTCCTTGAGAATATCCGTGAGGGCAATTGGGCGCCGGGAGCGCTACGTAAGGTGGCCACCGAGCACATCCGTATTTTCGGCGAGATGGATGATGCCTATTTGCGCGAGAGGGCGGAGGATGTGCGTGATCTCAGTCGTCGTGTGCTGCAGCAACTGCAGCAGAAAGCAAAGCCGGGAAAAGGGGAAAACTTTCCACGCAATACGGTGCTGGTAGGGGAAGAAATTACCGCATCGATGTTGGCGGAAGTACCGTCCAAACGCCTCATCGGCGTGGTTTCCGTCCGCGGCTCCAGCACTTCGCATACCGCGATCCTTGCCCGTGCTTTGGGTATCCCCGCTGTACTGGGGGTGGATGACCTGCCGGTGACCAGGGTCAATGAACTGGACATCATCGTCGATGGGTATTCCGGGCGTGTCTATATCAACGCGCCAACCGGGATTAAGCGCGAATATAAGCGACTGAAGAAAGAGGAACAGGAACTATCCAATGATCTGCAGGAATTGCGGGCACTGGCGTCGGAAACCGATGATGGCGTGCACATTCCACTCTACGCGAACACCGGCCTGCTCTCCGACATCCGCCCTTCTATAGAGAGCGGTGCTGAGGGGATTGGTCTTTACCGAACCGAGTTTCCCTTCATGGCACGTGAACGCTTTCCCGGTGAGGAGGAGCAGCGTCAAGTTTACCGCCAGGTGCTGGAGGCCTTTGCCCCGCGGCCGGTGACCATGCGCACACTCGATGTCGGCGGTGATAAGGCGTTACCCTATTTTCCCATCCAGGAGGACAACCCTTTTCTTGGTTGGCGCGGCATCCGTATCACCCTCGATCACCCGGAGATCTTCCTGGTGCAGATCCGGGCCATGCTCAGGGCCAATGTCGGCCTGGATAACCTGCAGTTGCTGCTTCCGATGATAAGTACGCTCTCCGAGGTGGATGAGGCCGTCTCCCTGATCCACCGCGCTTATAAGGAACTGCTGGAGGAGGGGGAAGCGGTCACCCTGCCAAAGGTCGGTGCGATGGTGGAAGTGCCTTCTGTGATTTACCAGATCGAACCGCTGGCCAGGCGCGTGGACTTTCTCTCCGTTGGTAGTAACGACCTGACTCAGTACCTGCTGGCAGTCGATCGCAACAACGCCAGAGTGGCCGGGCTCTATGATTCGCTTCACCCGGCGGTCATCCACGCCTTGCGCTTTGTGGTCGAGGGGGCGAAAAAACACCGTGTCCCGGTCAGTGTCTGTGGAGAAATGGCCGGTGATCCGGTAGCGGCACTGCTATTGTTGGGGCTGGGCATCAACGCCCTGAGCATGAGTGCCTCCAGCCTGCTGCGCATCAAATGGGTGATACGCAGCTTTTCCAGGCGCCGCGCCAGGGCACTGGCGAAAAAAGTGCTGGAGATGGAGGATTCGCGGAGTATCCGCCATACCCTCCAAAGCGCGCTGGAGAAGGAAGGACTGGGTGGGTTGGTGCGTGCCGGGAAGTAGGAGGCTACCCGGTGTCCCTGACGTGAGTTGATTCTGGCTCCCGCCAAGCGCGCCAAAGTCACGACTCATTTTCCTCAAGTGGCAACAGGGACCTGCGTGTAAAACCGGTTGGTGAAGTTCGTGAAGGCGGAAAATGACTTTAAACGTCAGGTTTTTTTGCCGGAAAAAACGGTTTGCGTGTGGCTCAGCGTGATCTGAATCTTTCCTACGGATATTGATGACGAGTTTTATTTTTCTTTGCCTTTGTATACGGCCAAAATCTCTTGTGCCATTGCGCGTTGACTGCCATTACAACTGATCATCCGCCTGACATCGAAACTGTGTTTGCGGGCCTGACCGTAGATTTTCCTGGTGAAAGGAGTGTAGTGGTTGGAGATCAGCACTGTGATCCCCTGGTTCGACATCTGTTCAGCAAGTTCGGCAAGCCTGATCTGTTCTGCTTCTGCGAATCCGGCGGCCGCATAGGCCGTGAAGTTGGCTGTTGTCGATAGCGGCACGTATGGCGGATCGCAGTAGATGACATCACCGGCTTGTGCTTGGTGCATTACGGTTGAAAAGTCTTCGCAGGTAAAAATTGCAGTACGTGATTTTTCGATAAAAAACTCAAGCTCTTTTTGTGGAAAATAGGGTTTTGTATAGCGCCCGAACGGCACATTATTTTTTCCTTTGGAGTTGTAGCGGCACAGGCCGTTGTAACCGAATCGGTTAAGGTACAGAAACAAAGCGGCCTTCAAGTGTTTTTCCGTGGTGGAGTTAAATGTTTCGCGCAGGCGATAGTAGGCCTCTTCCGAGTTGTTTTCAGGCCGGAAAAAGCTCTGTGCGTAGGTAATAAAATCTTTACCATCCGTCTGTAACCGCCGATAAAAATCAATCAGATCATGATTGACATCGTTAAGCAGGAAATTATCAAAGCGGGTATTGCAAAATACGGCTCCGGAACCGACAAAGGGCTCAATAAGACGTTTGCCGCTCGGCAGGTGTTTGCGGATGTAGTCAAGGATCTGGTATTTGCTTCCTGCCCACTTCAGCGGGGGACGGACCCGATTCGTCGGGTGATGGATTTGTGCCACTGGGTTACCTGTAAATGCTCGATGTTGTGGGGGACTTTGCCGCTAAGTCAGTTCAGAGTGGCTTGATAAATACCTTGGATCGGCGCTGATAGTTGTAGAGCTCCTGTCGAGTCATCGGCAGATCGTCTAGAGAGGCCGCCTTGAAGCCTCGCTCCTGAAACCAGTGTGCTGTGCGCGTGGTGAGGACGAAAAGCTTGTTTATCCCCAGCCCCCGGGCCTTGCGCTCGATGTACTCAAGCAGGTCATCGCCGCGCCCCTGGTTGCGATAGTCCTGGTGTACCGCCAGGCAGGCCAGTTCACCACATTCCTCTTCACTAAACGGGTATAGGGCTGCGCAGGCGATCACGGTACCGTCGCGCTCGACAACCGTAAAGTAGTCGATTTCCATTTCCAGTCGTTCGCGTTCGCGACGAACCAGCACGCCTTCTTGCTCCAGTGGTGCGATAAGTTCGAGGATGCCGCCGACATCCCTGATTGTCGCCTGGCGGATATCCTCATAGGTCTCGCCACTGATAAGGGTGCCGATGCCGTCACGGGTAAACAGCTCCATCAGTAGCGAGCCGTCAACATGGCGGCTAATCAAGTGGGCGCGGGTGACACCGTTTTTACAGGCATAGATAGCGCTGAATAAGTTCTTGCCGATTGATTCGGGCAGTGCCCCTTTTTCTTGCAGATAGCTATCAGCCTCGTTGAGGCTGAGCTCTCGCACCAGGGTACCGTCATCAAGCTCCAGGCCGTTACCGTCGATGAGGTAGAGCAGCTTGTCGGCGCCGAGCTGGATCGCGGCGGCCGTGGCCACATCTTCGACGCTGAGATTAAACACTTCGCCGGTCGGAGAGTAGCCGATGGGTGAGAGCAACACCAGGGCGCCGTCGCCGAGCCGGCGATGAATCCCCTCGCTATCAATACCCCTGACCTCGCCGGTATGCAGGTAGTCAACGCCTTCACGTACGCCCAGTGGCTGGGCGGTAACGAAATTTCCTGAGGCCACACGGATGTCGGCTCCGGCCATGGGTGAATTGGCCAGTCCCATGGAGAGTAGCGCCTCGATCTCGACCCTCACGCTCCCGGCGGCGTCCTTGACGCAGGCCAGGGCGGCGGCGTCGGTGACGCGCAGTCCGTTGACGTACTGCATCTCGATGCCGCGCTCGTTGAGCCGCTGTTCTATCTGTGGACGTGCGCCATGAACCAGCACCAGTCGGACACCGAGACTATTAAGCAGTGCAATATCGTGCACCAGATTCGCGAACTGCTGCTCGGCGATCACCTCACCACCGAAGGCGACCACGAAGGTGCGGCCGCGAAAGGCGTTGATGTAAGGTGAAGAATCGCGAAACCATCGAACGAAGGTCTGTGGATCGAGGCTCGGGTCCATACTTTCGTGTGTGCCTTTTTTGGGTGGGAATTGGGTTATTTTCCGGTTATGCCGCCGCTGTGGCAAGCAATCAGGAGAAAAAGCAGGCAGGTTTGCCTGGCCTGAGAAGTGAATCGCTTGAACATGTGGCCCATCGGGTATGCCTGATGGTGGTACCACTAGCATTCTCTCTGAGCGTCCCTTTGGCCTCTTTTCCGGGTGATAAAGTGGGAAGCGCCCTACAGACAGAACTTGGTGATGAGCCGCTTCAGTAGCTCAACCGTGGGTTGCAGGCGATCCAGGGCGAGATACTCGTCCGGCTGATGGGCCTGAGCGATATCGCCGGGACCGAGGATCAGCGTTTCCATTCCCAGCTGGGTCAGGTAGGGCCCCTCTGTGCAGAAGGCCACCGCTTCGCTGTCGTGGCCGGTGAGTTTTTCCGCCGCCTGAACGATGGCCGAAGTGGATGGGGTGTGCATTGGCGGGGTGCCGTGGAACAGAGGGCTGACTTCCCAGCCGAGGGGGCTCTCACCGAGCAGTCGCTGCAGCCTTTCATTAAGGGTCGTGCGCAGCACCTCCAGTTCCATGCCGGGTACCGGGCGAAGATCAAAATGGAGCTCACAAGCGCCGCAGATCCTGTTTGGGTTATCACCGCCGTGAATATGTCCCAGGTTGAGTGTCGGGACCGGTACGTTGAACAGGGGGGCTCGATGGCCTGCCTGGAGCTCTTCGCGCCAGGCGAGCAGGTCGCCGATAACCCGATACATCCCCTCCAGTGCGCTTACGCCCAGGGATGGATCGCTGGAATGACCGGAACGGCCGGTCAGGCGTATCGCCTCCATCATTATCCCCTTGTGGGCATTGACCGGGCGCAGCCCGGTTGGCTCACCGATGACAGCGTAGCGTGCTTTTGGCCTCCCCAACTCCACTAGCGCCTGGGCGCCGTCCATGGAGCTTTCCTCATCGGCGGTAGCGAGAATAATGAGCGGCTCTTTGAACTGCTCGGCGCGAAAATCACGCGCCGCCTCAATGGCCAGGGCGAAGAAACCCTTCATGTCGGAGGTGCCGAGGCCGTATAGCCGGTTATCCTGTTCGGTCAGGCGGAACGGGTCGTGGTTCCAGCGTCCCTCGTCGTAGGGAACGGTGTCGGTGTGTCCTGCCAGCACCAGGCCGCCAGGCCCCTTCCCAAGGGTGGCAATGAGATTGGCCTTGTGTGGCTGGTTGCGTAGCGGCTGCACCTCCACAGAGAAACCGAGCCGTTCCAGCCAGTCGGCGAGCAGCTCGATCACCTCACGGTTAGCGGTGTCGAATTCAGGACTGACACTGCTCATCGACGGTGCGGCGATAAGGTCGGAAAGCATATCCAGCAGAGAGGGTGTATGTGCATGCATGCCATGAATTCTGAACCCTCCCGATACGTCCGGCAAGCCCTGAAAAATATCGCTAGCGAAGAGGATTTGCCGGTGCTACATTTCGCGCGATCACACCCCACCCCCGGGGGAGGCGCACCGACATGATTCGCAAGGCCGTATTGCAGGATATCAATTCACTGGTGGCGTTGGAGAGCCGTAGCTTTGATACTGATCGGCTCTCGCGGCGCAGCTTCCGCCATTTGCTGACCAAGGCGAACGCCGTGACCCTCGTCGCTGATGAAGAGGGGGCGATCGCCGGGTATGCGACCGTTCTGTTCAATGCGGGGACCTCATTGGCGCGGCTTTACTCCATTGCCGTCGATGCAGCCTGGAAGGGAAGGGGGATCGGCAAAGAGCTGGTAGAGGCGGCAGAGGAGGCGGCACTGGAGGCCGAATGTGTGGTGATGAGGCTGGAGGTGAGACGTGACAATCACGCCTCGTTGAGCCTGTTTCGGCAGCTCGGTTACCGGGAATTCGGCAGTTACAAGGACTATTACGAAGACCACATGGAGGCGCTGCGCTTCGAGAAGGAACTGGTGCCACACCTTGAACCGGAGCTGGTGCGCGTGCCCTATTACCACCAGACCCTGGACTTTACCTGTGGGCCCGCCTCGTTGTTGATGGCGATGCATGCGCTCGATGAGTCCATTCC
>JBFEYJ010000041.1:0-18275 GCA_041562215.1 Thiohalomonadaceae bacterium
AAAAAATAGAACTCACCGCAGTGAAAGGCGACATCGATTATTCTGTGACATCCCCACAGAGCACGGTGTACACAACAAAGTTTGACCGTGGCATTTTTTCTGCCACTCCCGACCAACTCAAAACAATCGCTAGCGCAACTTCGGTGGAGGTTCGTGTTTCTGGGGCGTCTTCCTATGTTGACTTCCCAAGAAAGCCAAACAACCACGTAGTCGATAACTTCTTACCGAATCTGAAGAAGTTCTATGAAACGGAAGTGCAGCCATTTCTGAAATAGAGCCTAACCCTGCCATGAACTCGGACGTGCAAAAGCGCCGCTTCGCTCTGCTTTAGCACGCCGGTTATGGCGAACGTTATGCACTCGGGAGAAGAGAGTGACGCCAGTAGTAATTGGTTACGATTGCTCAGATCATGACCCTATTGACTCATGGGCTCCTGACGATGTGCACGATGTCGATTTCTGGATGAACTTCACCATCGGGCACGACGAGCGAGCCGGTGATAATTTTCAGGTGCGAGTGGTAACTCCAAATAATCTGCATGACCCGGAAGCTGATAAATACGCGATAGTCCTCAGTGAATATAGCTTGAATTCAGTCTTAGAGCATGTAGATAGCATACTCCGGGAATGTCATGGTTCTGATTGGTCGGAAGTGTCGGGCAAGCTGTCAAAGCACATGTATTGGGAATTTGATAACTACAAGCCCTATGGTGGCGCATAGTGGCGAAATTGCATAACAATCGGTTCCACGCCGACCCACAAAATCGGGGGAAGTTCCCTGCGCGTTTTTCGGTCGGCTGATTTAGAACGTTAGGTTGCTGTGGCATGAGTACTATTTCAGCTGAAGAATGGGGAGTTCTAGGGTTTTTCGGTGTTAACCCAAAGACTGAAGATGACACACCTTGGCCGTACAATGATTTTCTCTATGAGGTAGCAAGGGAAGCTAATTCATTGTCTTGTGCAATTGCACCAGCATACAAAGATGTAAGAATCATCTTGAAAAGTAATGTCGTCAAAACATATGAGTTAAATGCTGTTGGAGTCGATGATGTTGGTTACATTGAAGAAGCAAATGGAAAAGAGGTTCTGGAGATAACGCTATCTCCAAAGGAGTCCATCAGGCTTGTTATAAACCCCAGCATTGAAGTTGAGCATATTTATGAAAGCGCAACCTAACCAATCACTCCAGCTGACCCACTACCGTGCCGCTCCTTTCGTCGCTCTGCGGCAGCGGTCGGCTGAGTTCAAACGTTATGTGTAAATGCGCGCTTAGGGGGACACCCACCACTTTCAACCAGCGCGAAGCGGTTCTTCGATAAGTGGTACATCTGGGTGAAGCACTTAAGGGGACACCAAAAACTTCCATCCACACGAGTATTAATATACTGCGAATTCAAATTATGGGTGTCCCTTTTGTATTTTACTCTCGATAGATAGACGATTTAAAAGACGCTAGAAAAAGAATGGGTGATTAAACAATGAATGATATTTACAGGCCTCCTAATAGCTATCTTGGAATAAATTTAAACGAAACTACTAGGCCTCACAGGTTCTGGAGGGTGTTTTTTTGGATTAACGCTGCATTCATACCGCTTATCTTTTTACTTCTGGTTATTGTTGATGATATAAGTGTTTACGATTATATAGACTTGATTGTTTTTGGATTAATATTTATTGGGTTGTATTCATATGGATTTGAAAAAAACATATTTCCATCAGTGCTCTGGAAAATAGCATGTTTGCTATATCCTATGTGGTTTATCTTTTACGAGTTGGCCGGGCCATTCTTCCTTGATATGACTTATTACGGTGAGCCTGGAACAGTAGATGTGTTCACTTTGATCTCATTATTATTTTTTGTTCCTGGCGCTGTCGTTCTTTATTTTCTTGGCTTCCCCAAGGCCGGAAACGTCCATAAATAATAGCTCCACTTTTAAAGGTGTCAAAGCGCTAAAGAGTACACCCAAGGGATACTTCAGAGGATACTAAACACTTCGCACTACTTAAAACTCAGCGGCTTAAGGGGTTACCCAACAATCAATCACTGAATATGCTGATCTTGCTACAGAGGACTTACACTTCATTAGGTCATGCCATACTGGGCATTTAAAACCACTCCGAATTCGACGGCTCTCCCTTTCGCCGCCCCGGCAAAGCCGTTGCTCAACTGGAATATTAGGGTGAAAAATGGGTATCGACGTCGCTTGGGTCAATGAACGCCACGAACATATACAGGAGCTATTCGATCCTCATTACTGCCTTACCCGTCTCGCGACATCCACATGGCCTCTAACAGAAAAGGTGCTTCCAGGGGTCACCCAACCGCGCCATCACACGGTCAGGCGCCCCTGAAGCAGAGCGTTGGGCGACAGACATATGATGCATACAGAAATTCGGACTTTCTTTGAAAGTTATTGTGATGCCTTCAATTCGCTCAACGGCGAATCGATTGCCGAGTTTTACGCTATTCCATCTGGTATCGTCTCTGGCAAAGAGTACACGCACTGGCAAACGTTTAAGCACATTGCGGAGAATATGCTCGCACTATGCAAGCAATATGCAGAGCATGGCTTTTGTTCTGCATCGTATGAACTGACCACCCTCTTTCAGCAGGGAGAGCACAGTGCAGTTGCAGACCTGTCATGGGTCATTAAGCGAGTCGATGGCCAAGAGCCTCGGCGTTTCAATACCACTTATAACTTGCTATGCACTTCTGTGGGTTGGCGTATTCTGCTTTGCACGGCATATGAGGAAAAACCAAGAGCTTAAGGGGACACCCACCGGATACTTCAGAGGATACCCAACACTTAGCACTACTTAAAACTCAGCGGCTTAAGGTGTCACCCTAACAATCATCACTAAATATGGTGATCTTGCTACAGAGGACTTACACTTCATTAGGTCATGCCATACTGGGCATTTAAAACCACTCCGAATTCAACGGCTCTCCCTTCCGCCGCCCCGGCAAAGCCGTTGCTCAACTGGAATATTAGGGTGAAAAGATGGGTATCGACGTCGCTTGGGTCAATGAACGCCACGAACATATACAGGAGGTATTCGATCCTCATGAGTGCCTTACCCGTCTCGCGACATCCACATGGCCTCTAACAGAAAAATCTATCTGCTTGCGCTTTGTCGATCCCTGGGGAGATACTGTGTTCAATCAAGCGCAAATACCACAACTATTGGTTGAGCTTCGCAACGAAAGAATCATGCAACAGGATGCCGAGATTCGCGCTCACCTGGAGAAGGTTGCTCACTTAGTCGAGCGGGCAGTTGGTGAAACGCACACTTATGTCAAGTTCATCGGGGACTAACCGCATAGCGATAATCATCCGATTTCAGCTGCAGTCATCGTCATTCTCATCTGGATGATGAGCGGCTGTTTGATTTTTTAGGTGCCAGAGAAACTGTTACCCACTTGACAACTTTACCCTGCAAAAAAAAGGCGCACGACCGGAAAGGTCGTGCGCCCCAGGATCAGCCTTGGACTGATGGAGTTAGTAGATGTCTCCAGATGTGTTGGTTACGTTGAACTTACCCGTCGGGGTGATAAAGTCACCAGTAAGGGTATCGCCGCCGTAAATCCTCGACTTTTCCTCTAATGTAACAGCATCCAGGATAACAACACCTCCATCAACAGCCCAGTCTGAAACCCATACTTCTGTGCCGGTTTCATTATATTCCATGTGCACTGCCAAGCCGTTGGTTGCAACGTTAAAACAGCGGTCAACCGTAGCTGTGGCTTTAGAGATGGCACAGATCTGTTTTTGGAAGGTAGGATCGGAACTCAGTGTCATATCGACCAATACCCAGGGGTTGTTCGGGTTTGGATGCGTTTTGATAAAGAGTGACCCGGCGGATGGGATTGAGATCTCCCGTACAACTTGCCAGGCGACATCCGGTCGATTCACGGGATCTGCTCCGTATACCGATACTTTTGGCTCACCGATATGCTGTGTTGCGTTAACCCAGCCATATTCAGGATCAATCCAGTTAGCACCACGGCCAGGATGAGGTCTTACACCGGTTTCAAAACTGGTGACAAACGAAGGAGTATCAACATCGATCACCACCATTTTGTTACTGGAGTTTGCCGCGACCATGAAGTATTTTCCGGTATGGTCGAAGCCGCCATCATGCAGGAACTTTTCGGTCGCCAATTTAGAAGTCATTGGATGGCCGGCCTGGGAGTAATCGACGATCCCGACATATCCGGACTCTTTGAGAGCAACCGCCCAAATGGGCAAAGTATGGGATGCAGCTACCGCCGCAACACGATTCTCAAGGATGGGAGCACCATAAATATCATGCATGGAACCATCTGCTTCCCTGAGGTCTACAAGGTTCAGCGGTTCCAGGGTAAGACCATCGTAGGTGATATACTGCGGCGGCCAATAACAGCCTTCAATTACAAACTGGTCTTCCCAACCTACAGCCTTACTACCGTCAACACTGCGGGCATCATGACAACCTTTAACTGTGGCTACAGTCTCAGGAACCGTGGGCCACAGGTCAATCAGGGAAACCAGTCCGTCACGACCAATAGCGTAGAAGTAACGACCGGTAGCGGAAGAACGCAGAATGTGAACGGCAAAACCGGTATTCAACCGTGCCACCTCTTCCTTGGTGTCGCCGTCAATGATGGATACCTCGCCGGCATCACGGAGGATAACACCGGTGAAGTTTCTCCAGTTTCGAGAGGTCACCGGCGCTGTGGGACGATCGGCAACCGGCTTGATGAGATTCCAGCTTGCTTGAATGTCCACCATCGGAAGTTCAGGGGCTTCAGGCGGTGGCAGCTGCAGGTAGGCTGCAAGATTGCTGATTTCTTCTTCAGTCAAAATGCCGCTTTCACCGAAGTTGGGCATACCTGCCGGGGTACCATATCGCAGGATGGCGCCAAGCCCGTCTGTGCCGATTACCTGAGAGCGATCTTGACCGATGTCGGGACCGGTAGCTCCACCACGATAGAGGCCATGACAGCCCGCGCAACGATTAAAATAGAGATCTTTAGTCGCTTCAAACTCAGAGGTAGTCAGGACCTTAGGCGGTGTTTGAACGATATCCTGCCCTGAGGCATCCTGTGCAGTCAGGAACTCAACCATATCAAGAACATTGATATTCGGATGATTCAAATCCGGCATGTTATACCGGTATAAGGCCAACTGAGTGGGGTCATAGGCCCCGGCTGCAATCATCTCAGCAGGATAGGCCGTCCAGGCACCAAGATAGGCATTTGAGAAAGTCGCTGTTACTCCCTTCAAGTCAGGTCCCGCGCCTTCACGTCCCGTACCGCCATAGGTATGGCAATAGGTGCAGGAACTCCTGAATGTAGCTTCACCAACAGTGATGTCGCCGTTAGCAGGCAGGTCATCAGGAACATTAGTCGATTCGGCAAGATAAGAGGAAATATGATCAAGTTCCTCACTACTCAGATACGACAGAAAATTCATGTCTGGCCGCATTGAGATGGCGTGACTAATGCGGCCCGGCCCGGCACCTCTAATGGATCGCTGTGCAAATCCACCGGCGGCACCTTCACCATGGCACATTAGGCATTTGGCTGAAAATAGGTTTTCTCCTATCACGGGATCCCCCCCAGGAGGACCGGCTGCTAAAACGATGTTCGAAAAAAATGGAATCGATACCATTGATGCGAACGCATATATCGATACTTTTCCAAGTAGAGCTCTTAATCTCATAAGTCTCTCCTTCACCAATCAAATATTGGTCAGTGTATTAGGTTTATTACGGCATCCTTTACGTTGCACTCTGCCGTGGATGCTTAGCCGACAGCTCATCTTGACCTAGCCAAAGTAATATGAAAATGCTGCATTTGGCCTATTTTTCTAATTAATTTGTATATAGAGAATATCTACAGTAGGAATTACGACATTAATTCGAGAGAGTTAATTTGCATGGAGCCTATTCTCAAATAGACTTTTTATTGGAAATGAAACAATAATCCCCTTGACCGATATTTGGATACCGATCATTTCTGGCTAGTATGACTCGCGCCCCCATGGCGTCCAGTCTTGGTTAATATGACTTCCTTTATTTCCTGCTCAAGTACTTATTTAGTTCATTACAGTCTTTAACACTTGAATAGAAAAATACACCGCCAGAAAAACAACACAAACCCAATGGTTTTATTTTTATACCAGTCCGTGTCGCATTGCACAATTAATAGCTTCCGCCTGACTGTGCACCTCAAGTTTTGCGTAAATGTTCTTAATGTGGTTGCGAACGGTCGTGTGACTGATCCCCAACTGCTCCGCAATATTTTTTATTTTTATTCCCGATGAAACCAGCCGCAAAATTTCATACTCGCGTTTGCTTAAGCGATTGATATTACTATTGTCATCGGCTGTTGTATTTGTATTGAGTGCCAAGCGCCTGATGAGCTGATGACAATTAATGGTTCTCATACTGTGAAAGACGCGGATATCCGTGTCATTGTTGTCTTTGAGGCTACCGGTGTAATAGGAGCCAACATTGACAACAACATTTTCTCCGCCGTTGCGTTTAACAACCAAATCCCAGTTATAGTTCGGAGAACAACGATCATGATGTTTTATTATCTTGCACTCAGTTCCGCAAAAATCATTCCCCAGAAGGTCCTTTCCACAAATCAGTTCTGAACATTTTTTGCCGATAGCACTATCTTTGTTTATGTCAAAAAGTTCTTCACAGAACTTATTCCAGAAACGAACCCTCATGTGCTTATCTGTGCCGAAAACCGCATCAGTGGTGCATTCAAATACTTCTTCCAAAGCGCTCACTGCCCCCTCCTTATCACGAAATCCCGTCCTTTACATATGTTCATTATTCATCCTTGAAAACTGAAATACAACATGCGACTACATCCAGTGTATTGAATATTGCGAGTGCAGTGCTTACCTCATGACTATTGCGCTGTGCAAAGGGTGATTGTCAGCGGCATATACTATGCACATATTTCAGCAGGAATGGCATCATTCCCAAGTAATTCTGATGGTGACAATCTTAGCTGATCACTACTACCCGCTCTCTTTTGGTTATTTTATCCATTTGGTTCAGTAAAAGTAAGCGAGTGAAAGCCGCCCACACCTAAGCAGATTTCTCCGGGAAGAAACGCTTTCAGTGAACAGCAATTACTGTGCTTTTGCTGTATTTACTCTATTCAGTCTACTTTCACTGCTCTCTGGGAAGTTTATACCCAGAACAATAAAATCCACAAACACATGATTTAAATGAAAATTTAGCAACAAAATACTTAATCCCCACTCAATGACTTATCCTTACACTCTACAAGTTAATTATTACAACTTGTGCACGATACCTATAAAGCACAATTCATAATAATAAAAACAAAATTAATACCTTAACGCCTCTTACTCATCCTGCACTTTAAAAACAATTACTAAGTTACATCTATTTAACACTTTAAAGTACCTTAGCAATCGTATCCCCAAAAAAAGCGATATCGCGTAAAGGCTTCATCGATATTTGTAGGACACTAAACTGTGGCGTACCTAGCAAGGAGCAAAGTCAGCAAACTGGACACCCACTCAAAAGATCATCATTACGAAATTACGAAATATCGATGCTCGTGAGTCTATGTTGAGTACCAGAGGAAAGTGAGTGACCGGCAAGTGACCAGTGCATTCTCATCGAGAATGCGCCTGCAACAACTTATGGTCATCATCCGAGAGCCACAGGTATAGCGGTTGGGTTATGAGTTTATGCTGCACCTTCAGCGGGTGCCGGCAAAGAGCTGATGCCAGCGTTCGATGACCTCTATATCAGTCCAGACTTCACCTTACTATCGCCTAAGGCATAACAATCCGGTAGTGGTTAGCCATAATGGCATAAGCACAGATATCCAGTACAAAGCCCTTTGCAACAAAGGAGGGACGCCCCTTGACCTATGGTTTGAAAGCGTCCAGAGGACAGGGCGACGTCTGGATAATCTAAGTAGCAGGGTTAGGAAAGCCTTCTCGCAGGCTGGATGTCTACTGGTCTTGGCCGGTTTTACGTATAATGCTTCATTCTTGCCAGCGTCGACGACAATGGATAAAGCCATTAATGCAAGATGACAAGTATCAGCTCTGCAAAAGAAGAATATAACTATGAATAAAGGCATATTGATTGGCTTGGGCGAAAGGAAGATTTATCTCAAACCCCGCTATGCCAATCGCCACGGCCTGATTGCCGGCGCCACCGGAACCGGTAAGACAATCACCCTGCAGTGCCTTGCAGAAGGGTTTTCCGAGCTTGGCGTGCCGGTATTCATGGCCGATGTGAAGGGTGATCTTGCCGGCCTGAGCCAAGCGGGGACACCGCAACCGAAGATTGCCGAGCGTGTGGAGAAGATTGGTATTGATGGCTTCGCCCATCGCGCAAACCCGGTAGTGTTCTGGGATCTGTTTGGCCGACAGGGCCACCCTATCCGCGCCACCGTATCGGACATGGGGCCACTGCTGCTGGCGCGCCTGCTCGACCTCAATGATACGCAAGAAGGGCTGCTGAACCTGACCTTCCGCTTCGCCGACGACGAAGGCCTGCTTCTGCTCGACCTCAACGACCTTCGCACCGCGATACGCTATGTGGGCGAACATGCGGCTGATTTTCGCAACACTTACGGTAACGTCAGTTCCGCCTCCATCGGTGCCATTCAGCGCGCCCTATTGTCTCTGGAGCAACAGGGCGCCGGTAACTTCTTCGGTGAACCGGCGCTGGATTTGAATGATCTGATGTTGGTAAACGCTCACGGACGAGGCATTGTAAGCATTCTTGCCGCCGATGCGCTGATGCTAAGCCCGCGCCTCTACGCCACTTTTCTGTTATGGCTACTCGCAGAATTGTTCGAGGAGCTGCCCGAGGTGGGTGACCTTGACAAACCCAAGCTGGTGTTCTTTTTCGATGAGGCCCACCTGCTGTTCGATGATGCACCAAAGGCGCTGGTCGAAAAGGTGGAACAGGTAGTTCGTTTGATCCGCTCCAAGGGTGTTGGTGTCTATTTCGTCACGCAAAACCCTCTTGACCTGCCTGAGTCGATTCTCGGCCAGCTTGGCAATCGAGTGCAGCACGCCCTACGCGCCTTTACACCACGTGAGCAGAGGGCCGTGCGCGCTGCTGCCGAGACGTTCCGCCCTAATCCAAGGCTGGACACCGCGCAGGTCATCATGGAGCTTGGCGTGGGCGAGGCTCTGGTTTCGGTACTGGAAGATAAAGGCACACCAGGCATCGTGGAGCGCACTCTGGTGCGCCCGCCCACCTCGCGTATCGGGGTCATTACACCAGAGGAGCGAACTGCCACCCAGCAGCGCAGTCCCCTTGCCGGTCGCTATGACATCACTATCGACCGTGAATCGGCACATGAGATCCTCAATGCCCGCGCTGAACAAGCGGCGCTGGAAGCGGAATATTCTGCTAGAAAACCCTCGAAACGGACAGCAAGCCGTGGGCGACAGCGCCAAAGTATGGGAGAGGCCATGGCCAAGAGTGTTGCTCGTTCAGTCGGCTCACAGCTTGGCCGACAGGTCGTACGAGGTATCCTGGGCGCGATCTTCAAGGGGCGATAGGATTACCTCTAAGAGTAATACAAATGGCTCATATAACCTTTAACCTGTTGAAATTCTTCATCTTAATAAGCACAAAATTATCATTGACTACTAACACTGGAGAACTTTTGTGAGCCTAGCTTCACTTCGCCACCACACTGGTATCTGGATTGAGTCCAGCCGTGTTCAGTACATCATTATTGCACTGATTATGGTGAATGCCGTGACTCTCGGACTGGAAACGTCCCCCCGTGTTATGACGTTTGCCGGATCACTGCTAAGGGTGCTGGATACGTTGATCCTCTCGGTGTTTGTCGTAGAAATCCTGATCAAGATGTTTGCCTTCGGTCCACGCTTTTTCCGTCAATCATGGAATGTCTTTGATTTTATTGTGGTGGGGATCGCCCTCATCCCGGCCAGTGGCCCACTGGCAGTATTGCGTGCGCTGCGTGTCTTGCGTGTGCTGCGTCTGATTTCGATGATGCCGCGCCTGCGCTTTGTGGTGGAGGCTCTGCTCCATGCGGTACCGGGGATCCTCTCCATTGCGGGATTGATGTTGCTAATTTTCTACGTCTCGGCAGTCATGGCCACAGGGCTTTTCGGGCAATCCTTCCCCGAATGGTTCGGAAGCATCGGCGCCTCAATGTACACGCTGTTCCAGATCATGACCCTGGAGAGTTGGTCGATGGGGATCGCCCGCCCGGTGATCGAGGTCTATCCTTATGCCTGGCTCTATTTTATCCCATTCATTCTGATCGCCACCTTTACCATGCTGAACCTGTTTATCGCGATCATCGTCAACACCATGCAGACCCTGCATGAGGCGACACTAGAGGCCGAAGAGGAGACCATCAAGCAGGTGGTGCATGAGGAGGGAGTCGCGGTAGAGGACGAGATCCGAGCCTTACGTAACGAGATCCGCAGCCTGCGCGAATTGCTGGAGAAAAAGGTCGGCTAAACACCGGAGAAGAAGAGAGGTGCGCTACTGTATTGCGCAAGACAGATAGCTGGAGAACAGTACTTGTATACTAAGGGATGAACGCTAGGCATTCAGGCCATCGGTCCCTGGAAGTGCTCGACTCAGTGCGCTCAGCAGGCGTTATCCTAAACCCCCAATCGCTGCATCCAATCAATCCGGCTTCTCCATTGAAAATGGAAATAACCCGGATACAAAAACACCGGCGCTATGGCCGGTGTTTTATTGCGACAAGCGCGAGAACTTAGAAGTAGTAGTTCACGCTGACGCTGCTGCCATAGGTGCCGATACGGCTGGCAGTGGTATCGGGAATGTCCTGGCTAATTGCACCGTAACCGGCATAGGCACTGCCTTCCACGCTGAACTGGCGGCTCAGGAAATACTCTGCGCCGAACTCACCCAAGACGAAAGTTTCAGTGGTATCACCATCGTTATAGGACTTCATGGCAAAGCTGGCGCCAACGAAAGGTGCGAAATCAGCGGTGCTCATGTAACTGCGGTAGCCACCCTTGATAGCGAGGTCAGTACCTTCGCTATCACCACCATGAATGCCCAGACCGAAGCCAAGCAGCACTGCAGCGTCTTTTGCGATCATGAACTTACCGGCAACCATGAGGGGAGTCTCCGTTTGGTTACCTAGACCATCGGTAACAGCCACATTCCCACCCAGAATGCTGTCGCTAATCTGCATGTTCAGTGCAAAACTGCCGTTTTGGAGGCTGTTTTCTGCTTGAGCGGTACCCATCCCCATGCCCAGCACAATGGAAACTGCAGAGGCAACTTTCACAAACTTTTTCATTTTATTAATCCTTTTCCATTTCTAATTGAAACCTGAATAAATAACGGCTCATATACCGTTATTACCATTATCCCTTTTGTACCCCCACCATATCAAGCCTCCATCGTTACCGTTGAGTGATATAGGTCACGTTTTTCCGTTTCAAGGAATCGCGGATAACAGATTTTATGACATATCGCAATATTTGGTGGCGCGCCCGCATTAAGACACAATGAATCACCACGGCCTTTAGCCAAATCGCAACAGTGATCAGAAGTATTTTTGCACGAGTGTCAGGTGGTAAGGTAAAACCTAGAGGAGCTAATTACCTGATTTCCTGACACACAGTGATAGAGGGAAAAATTTTCGTCGAATTGGCGTTATTTTCCGACATTTCGTCGGCAGTGATAGTGCTTATTCAATTAGCTTCGATCTCCTCGGCGTTGAGCACTCGCCACTGGCCTGGCTGCAGATCGATATCCAGTGCAATCGCTCCGATAGACTCGCGGTGTAACGCCGTCACATGATTACCCAGCGCGGCAAACATACGTTTTACCTGATGGTACTTTCCTTCACTCAGGGTCAGCAGCACCTCGTTTTCGCTGAGGATTTCCAGCTCGGCAGGTAGGGTTTTTTTCTTTTCATTGCGCAGTTCAATCCCCTCGGCGAAGCGCTCGACAAGCCCCTCATCAACCGGATCTGCCAAGGTGACCCGATACCGCTTGCTGCACTGACGCCTGGGTGATGTCAGGCGGTGCGACCAGTCACCGTCATCGGTAACGAGCACCAGGCCGGTGGTGTCGATGTCGAGGCGCCCGGCCACATGCAAGCCCTTTTTGTTCTCCACATCAAGCAGATCAAGCACGGTTTTATGCTGTGGATCAGTGGTGGCGCAAATCACCCCAACGGGTTTATTGAGCATGAAATAGCGGTGCCCGCCCAACTGCACCGCCTGGTCGCGCCAGATGACGGAAGCATCGGTGGGAAGCTTGAAAGAAGGGTCCTTTACCACCGCACCGTTCACCGTCACCTGCCCGCCGCGAATCATGCCCTGGGCGCGGGAGCGGGTCAGGCCGGTGGCGTGGCACAGGTATTTATCGAGGCGCATTGTGGCCATTGGCGTTTCCTTGAGGGTCGAATTGATTATTGTATCTTTTGGAGTTGGGAATTGCTTTCGCCAACTGCGTTATCTCACGTGTGGTGAGACTGCGCCTTTGGTCCAACGATTCGCCGAGAGAACTCGTCTCCTACCGCAATGGAGACAGGAACAATCCCGGCCATCTCAAATCATGTTACGGAGCATCAGCTCGTGCGGGTGTGGTGTGAGGTAAACCTGACGCTCTATGTATTCGTGCGGATGTCGACGGAAGTGGTGTTTGAGTAGGGTGATCGGAACGATCAGCGGTACAATTCCTTTTCGGTACTGTTCGATGACCTCAATCATCTCTGCCTTATCTTCGCTATCAAGCTGGTTCTTGAGATATCCCAACAGATGCTGCAGCACATTGGCGTGCTGCTTGCGTGTCGCCAGGTGGCGCAACGCCCCCATCAGCTCTTCAAAGTAGGTTTGCGCCAATGGCTTGAGATTCTCTTTCCCCGCATTGGCCAGCAACTGCCCCATACGCCTGTAGGCCGCCTGATCGTGCGCCATCACAAGGTATTTGTAGTCTGAGTGGAAGTCGATCAGTTTTTTCACGCTCAGATGCGATTTGAGCAACTGCTGCCAGCGGTGGTGAACAAAGACACGCATAATGAAATTCTCGCGCAGGCCGGGATCGCCCAGACGCCCCTCCTCCTCCACCGGCAGAAATGGCTGCTCATTCATCAACGCCTCGGCAAAAACGCCGGAGGCCTTGTCGATGGGGCGGCCGTCGGAGGCATACACCTTGACCCGTTCCATACCGCAACTGGGCGAAGCGCGCTTGAGAATATAGCCGCTGATACCACTGAGCTGCCCGGCCATCTTGCGGCCATAGGCGTGGAGCTTGTCGGTGACATCCACCGACGGGTCCTTTACCCCGACCACATGAATGCCGTCATCCTGGCGCACGAGGCGGATCGGCGGTCGCGGGATGGGTAGACCGATCGCCACTTCGGGACAGACCGGAATGAAATCGAAATAGTCAGCAAGGGTGCCGGTGATGTAATTGTCGAGCTTGTGCCCGCCATTGAAGCGCACCTCTTCACCCAGCAGGCAACTGCTGATGCCGACAGTTATCTTCTCTCGGCCGACGACAGGCTGCTCACTCATGGGCAGGCATTCCTCGCAGCATGGCGAGCGATCAACTTTTGCAGTGCACGGGAAACCGCCACAAAGCCGAACGTAGCCGTAACGAAGGTGGCGGAACCGTAACCGAAATTACAGTCCAGAGTAGCCCCCTTCACCCCCGGCTTTCGCTGGCAAACGCTGCCGTCCGCCTTGGGATAGACCGATTGTTCGGTGGAGAAGACGCAATCGACACCGAAGCGACGTTGAGGGTTTTTGCTAAAACCATAATCGCTGCGCAATTTCGAGCGGACCTTGGCCGCCAGCGGGTCGTTATGGGTCTTGCTCAGATCGATGATCCGGATCTGTGTCGGGTCGGTGATGCCGCCGGCGCCGCCGGTGGTGATCACCGGGATCTTGTTGCGGAGGCAATAATTGATCAGCGCCGCCTTGTGGCGAATAGAGTCGATGGCGTCAATCACATAGTCGAACTGCTTGCCGATGTACTTCTCAACATTGATCTCGGTAAGCAGGTCATCGACAGCGGTCACTGCACAGCCAGGGTTGATGTCCTTAACCCGTTCCGCCATCACCTCGGCCTTGGAACGGTCCATGGTGGACTCCAGCGTGTGCAATTGGCGGTTGGTGTTACTGGCGGCAATATCGTCGTGATCGATAAAGGTGATGGCGCCGACCCCGGTGCGGGCCAGCGCCTCCACCACCCAGGAGCCGACGCCGCCGATGCCGATCACACAGAAATGGCTGTTCTGGATCACCTCGGCACCGGCGGTGCCGTAGAGTCGTTGAATACCGCCGAAGCGTTCATGAAAAGCGTCTGTCAGCATGGATTGGCTCTGCGATATTGGTTGGCAGTATGGCGGCAAGTTTAACATCCGGTGCCCACCATATAGGAGCGGCACATTGCCATGATCACTCTCGTGGCAGGAAGCCGCATCTTAACCCCAGGTGGCCAATAAGTTGAAAAACGGAGCGCCACGAAAAAAGCGTTACCCACAAGCCTGGGCTCCTATCGAATATCGCCCCCTACATTCATCTGCCGGTAGAGACTTCGCCCCATCCATGCCAACACAAGGACGCCGAAAACCAATATCGCCCATAACAACCACTTTTTCCACGGCAATGGCGGTGTGGGCGGTTGAAGTCGACTTTCACCGCCAAGCTCGAACAGGCCTCCGGCGTGGCCGAGCTTGATGAACCCAGTACCCTCCGGATGTGACTCAAGCTTCGCCACAAGACCGCTAATATCACCGGCAGGCGGTTCAGCGATGGCTGAGCCAAAGGCCAGGGTAAAGGGCATCTCACCACGGGCAACGAACAACAGGCGGTGAGGCACCCACCCCATCTGCAACTGCGGCTGACCGCTACCAAGGCCGCCACCATCCTGCACGACTTCAAGACGCCAGCGTGAGTCCCCCATTCCGGTCACAGCGATGTCCTCGTTTTGCAGCGTGGTTCCGTCACGTTCCAGCGTGTAGAGCAGCCCCTGAAATCGAAGCCGCCACACGGCATCCGCACCTTCGCTACTTGAGTATAGGCGCACGCGCGCCACGGTATTGCTTTGCGGCAAGGCCACACGGATCCGATCCACCGGGTAGTTGCCGGGCAGAATAAAGTCATAAACACCCTGCGTACCGGGCTCACTTTGCGGCGAAAGCGGCGAAAGGGACAACCACTGATTCGGCGCCCGGTCAGGAGCATGCTCGACCATCGCGTTGATCGATTTGAGCAACAGCCCCTTTTCTCCCAGGGGCCAGCTAAGGCGATAGTAGCGTGCTTCCTGGCTGGGCAGGGTGATCGACTGATGATTTAGGCGATAGCCGTCATAGGTCAGGTCGGCCAGGGTCGCCTCGGAGATGAGGTGGTGCCAGTGCACCAGGTCATTGCTGTACTCGAGGTTGACCGAAACGAGAAAGCCCTCACCCACCTCATTCCAGTCAAAACGTAATTTCTCGATAGGCGCCTCAAGTGATGAGGCATCGATCAGGTAGTGGTCCACCGGCCCCTGTTCTTTCTCAGTTATCCAAGGCTGTCGCTCGATGGCGACAATGGTGCCCTTGCCGTCATCCGCAATACGGATGTTCTTTACCCCGATCTCCCAGGGTACATCCCGATAGAGCGGAAAAAAGCGCAGGGCTACCGGCTCCTGCTGCGCCTGCCTGGAAGCATTATCACGCTGCAACAGATGGGGCACGACCTCACCGTAGCCGTTAAATATACGGACATCGCCCAGATCGCTGCGGACGGTGAAGCGATAAACATCCTGTGGTAGTGACAAAGAATAGATCGCCCCGTCGCCATCCACTTCCAGCGGAAGGCCGTAGGCAAAGTCATGACTGGTCAGTGTTTTTCCCTGCGCATGAAGTGTCGCACTGAGCAGTGGTAACAGGGATAAAAAAATATAACCGATCTTCATACCGAATCCTCGTGACGCTTTGGCGGCAATGGGGAGAAATAACCGATCATCAGCATCAGCACACCGACAACGATAAACGAGACAATGCGTTCCATTGTATCCGAGCGGGAAAGATCGACGAGGAACAGCTTCACAACCACCGCGCCCAGCAGCAGTGCACCGGCAAACCACAATCCCCTGCTGCCACGGCGGGTGGCCAGGATCGTAATCAACAACGCCGTGAAGGTCCACACGACAGAAATACTGGCCTGAAACAGCATCGAGCGATGCAAACTCTCAATACGGTACGGTACGCCGCCCCAATAGTGTACCCCATGCGCGACAACCTCATTGAGCAGAACAAAGGTCGCCAGCGCCAACGCATACCAGGGAAAAGCCGCCTGCTCCCCTAGCCACTGCCCGAGGCGCTCCCGGTTGTGCCAACTCCAGCGCATGACGACAAGCAGCACCAGCAGTTGGCTCAGTTCCAGTGGATTGAGCAGCGGCAGGTAAGGTAAGGGCCAGGGATCGCCATCACTAAACATTGCCAGCAGGCTCCAACCAAGTAACAGCAACACCACTGGCGCCAGGGCTTCACCCTGATAGGTGGGAAGCCAGCGCGCCACCGGCCAGCGCAGCCGCTCACCCTGCTGTAGCAGCACCATGACCACTGCCACCGGCACCAACGCCAGACTGGCCAGCGCCCACACACCCTGCCCCTGCAGGAGCATGTCTACCCACCAGTACACTTCCTGCACCAGGATCACGATCAGCAACCACAAAGTGGCACTATGTCCGAAGCGCAACAGCTTCTCGCCAAATGTGGCTTCCATCCGCCACAGCACCCGGTACTGCACCGCTAACAACAATAACCATGCCGGTGCGCCCCAATAGGCAAAGAAGTGGGTCGATCCCCAATCATCGAGGATATTGAGCGCCGGCAGGGCCGCTCCCGGCAGCAGCCCGAGTAGCGGGTAACGCAGCACCGACCACTCAAAGTGTCGCCATACCCACAACAGCGCCGCAGCACTCAGACTCAGGAATAGCAGATTGAACGTGATCTGGTACTCCCACGGCACATGACGCTCGATTTCGTTCAGCCCTGCAAGGAACCACCACAGAAGCGCCCACACCAGCACCGCGACATGCACACCCGCCTCACCACGCCGCAGCCGATCCATATGGCGCTGTAGAGTGAAACTGCTGAATAACCCCGCCAGGGCAATCAGCACCGAACCGAGATAAATGCCGTTGAGCACAGGCCACTCACCGGGGAGATGGCGAATCGCGAGCAGGAAGGAGACACCGGCGCCCAACTGTAACAACAACCCCGAGATCCGCGGTAAGAGTCGCTGCTGCCGCACTCCAATCCAGACCATCGCCGCGCCCTCCAGCGCCCAGGCAGCAGCGGTCCACCGCCCGTCCAGCGCCAAGGGGATCGCCAGGGTGGCAAAGACGATGCCCAGTGCGAGAAAAGACTCGGTCAACAGGCGCATGCCCTCAATCCGCCGCCGCCAAAGTGCACTGGCCAGCAGAATATAGATCGCCGCCAGCACCAGAGCACTCCAGGCCATTGCATATTCCATCTCTCTTACCAGTGCCGCCTGCAGTGCGAAGCCGACGACAGGCACACCGAAAACCAGAGTGGCGTCGACGTAACCCCTGAGCCTGAGCGGCTGGCGTAGTGCAAACAGCACAGGGATAGCCAGATAGAAAAAGAAGAACAGGATCAGAAAGGGCTCGGTAGTGGCAAAGTGCTGTGGCCGGTAATACTGCGCCCCCCAGACCGTACCGATAACGAAAGTAAAGACAAAACCCAAAAGGTTGAGCTCCCGCCATGCCTTGAACCAGGCGATGCCGAAAATGCCGGCATTGAGCAGGGCATAATAGGAAAAGAGCATCACGTGGCTGCCGCTGCCGGTCGAGGTGAGCACCGGGGCGAGAAAGCCACCGCTGATGCCGAAAGCGGCGAGGTTGCGCGAATCCTGCAACAGCGCCAGCAGCGCCGACAGGGCGACGATAGCCACCATCAGCGCAAAAGCCAGTCCCATCGGGAGCAGGTGATAGAGCTTCGCCGCACCGTAAACGGTGATATAGAAGATGCCGATGCCGCCGCCCTGGATCAGCAGGGCATAGTCGGCGCGTCGTTGGCGCAAGTGCCATCCGAGCACGATCAGCCCCACCCCACCGATGGCCGCCGCGGCGAGGCGCAACTCGATGGGAATGAGATCCCGCTCGGCGGCATACTTGACCAGGAAGGCCACGCCGAAGAACAGCACCACGATACCCACCCGCGCCACCACATTACCTTCGGTAAAGAAACGGGTAATCATCGTCCACAAGGGGTTTGGCCGC
>JBFEYJ010000042.1:0-17929 GCA_041562215.1 Thiohalomonadaceae bacterium
CGGATCTCCTTGACCCCGGAGAGAACCGCGGAAAGGGCAAGAAACTGTGCCTCGCCATGCTGGGCGATCATCCGCGCCAAGGTGGTTTTGCCGGTGCCGGGAGGGCCCCAAAAGATCATCGAATGGAGATGACCGCTTTCGATGGCCAAGCGTAATGGTTTGCCCTCGCCTAGCAGATGCTGCTGGCCGAAAAACTCATCCAAAGAGCGTTGCCGCATGCGATCGGCCAATGGTCGCAGAACCCCAGAGTGCTCATCCGGATACGAAGCAAAAAGATCAGACACTACTGCTCGCCAATCACATCCACACCAGGCGGTGGTTGAAAACGAAATTTGTCATTGGAAATTTTCTGATTGCGCACCACTGTTTCAAAAAAAAGCCGTGTGGTCTGGCCGAAGCCATCAACCATCTCCATTGCCCTTAATACGTCGCCCTCTATCGCCAGGCGCACGAAGTCGAAATTGCTGTCGGCCGCCTTGGGTTTGAGTTCAAGCCACAGAAAACCCTCATGCGCACCCAGTTCTTTAATGGAAAAATTGTTTTCCAGCGGCTCACTGGAACTTAGTAACAGCGCCGGTGTGCTGCCGAGTGCATCGGTCTGCTCCTTGACAGTTACCTGCTCCAGATCACGGTCATACATCCACATCTTGTTGCCGTCGGCGACATAGAGCTGTTCATAGGGATTGGTATAATGCAGTCGAAATTTACCCGGGCGTGAGAGCCACAACATTCCACGACTCTCCTCGATCAACTCACCACGCGGATTGATAAGAGTCTGTACGAACTGCGCTTCCATCGTGCCAAGTTGTGACAGAAAGCGCTCGAGTCGAGTTTGACCCTCGCCGAGTGAAACGGCGTGAGCCGCGACAGGCATCAGCAGAACAATGGCCCACAAATAACGTAACACAACTTTCAGCATCGATTAATCCTTAGGTGGTGGAGGTGCAAGCACCTCACGGGTTCCATTGGCTTGCAATGGGCTGACCACACCGGCCGCTTCCATATCCTCGACCATGCGAGCGGCGCGGTTGTAGCCGATCTTGAGCCGGCGCTGGATGCCGGAGACCGAGGCGCGGCGACTTTCGGTGACAATCTTAATCGCTTCGTCATAAAGCGGGTCAGTGTCATCTCCACCGCCGCCATCGGTATCGCCAGGGAACAGAGGCCCGGTGCTCTCCTCCATGCCGTTGACAATCTCGTCCAGGTAATTCGGCTCTCCGCGACGCTTTAAATCTTCAACCACGTTATGGACTTCGTGGTCATCAACAAATGCGCCATGTACACGGATCGGCATGCCATGTCCCGGCGGCAGATAGAGCATGTCACCGTGGCCCAATAATGCTTCAGCGCCCATCTGATCAAGAATAGTGCGCGAGTCGATCCGAGAGGAGACCTGAAAGGCGATTCGGGTGGGTATGTTGGCCTTGATCAGACCGGTCAACACATCCACCGAAGGCCGCTGAGTAGCCAGGATTAAGTGGATCCCGGCGGCACGGGCTTTCTGCGCCAAACGGGCAATCAACTCCTCGACCTTCTTGCCTACCACCATCATCATGTCGGCCAGCTCATCCACTACGACCACAATCAAAGGCAGCGGTTCCAGATCCGGACGCTGTTCTTCCAGCTCGGGCGCATCGGGAACCAGTGGTTGCCAGGTAGGATCCTTGAGTGGCTGTTTGGCGTCGATCGCCTCCTTCACCTTCTTGTTGAAACCGCCGACATTGCGTACCCCCATCGCCGCCATCAGCTTGTAGCGCCTCTCCATCTCGGCCACACACCAGCGCAGTGCATTGGCCGCATCCTTCATGTCGGTCACCACTGGTGCCAGCAGGTGTGGGATCCCCTCATAGATGGAGAGCTCCAGCATCTTCGGATCGACCATGATAAAGCGCACCTCTTTTGGTGTCGCGTTATACAGAATGCTGAGGATCATGGCATTGACGGCCACCGACTTGCCCGAGCCGGTGGTACCGGCCACCAGCAAGTGCGGCATTTTCGCCAGATCCGCCACCGCGGGTCCGCCACTGATATCCTTGCCTAACGCCAGAGTCAGCGGCGACTTGGCATCGGCGAACTCTTTTGAACGGATAGTCTCGGAGAAGTGGACAATTTCGCGGTGTTCATTCGGGATCTCCAGGCCGATCGTGGTTTTTCCCGGAATCACCTCAACCACACGCACGCTACTGGTCGATAGCGATCGGGCAAGGTCCTTGGAAAGGTTGGAGATCTGGCTCACCTTAACACCCGGTGCCGGCTGCAGTTCGAAGCGCGTAATCACCGGGCCGGGGTGAACTGCTTCGACCTGCACCTCGATGTTGAAGTCTTTGAGCTTCATCTCCACCAAGCGCGATATAGCCTCCAGCGACTCCATAGAGATCGGATTTTTAGGCGCCTGCGGCTCGTCAAGTAGCGACAGCGCCGGTAAGGCATCATCACTACTCTGCTCGAACAGGGGAACCTGTTTCTCCTTCTGTTCACGCACGCTCGGAGGTTTGGGCACGGAGATCACCGGTTCAATACGCGGCGGCTGGCGCTTTTCGACCTTTTTGCTCATCTCGACAAAGGACTTCTCCCGTGCCTGACGCGCTTTACGGGCAACCAGACGATCACGCAGATCGAGCAGCTTGCCATATCCCTTATCGAGCAGCCCAAGAGTGCGTGCTCCGGTAGCATCCATTAACCAGAACCAGGAAAGTCCTGTGAAAAGAGTAACCCCGGTGAGAAACAGCGCCAACAGGAACAGAGTGGCGCCGAGATCACTAAAAGTTCTCTCCAATCCCATCCCTACCGCATCGCCGAGGATGCCACCGCTACTGAGAGGAAGCGGTGTTACGTTCTGAAAATGGAGGTAAGTCAGGCCTGCACCGGCGGTGATGGTCAGGACGAAACCGATGCCGCGCAAAGTCAGGTGCATCGCCTGTGAACCATCGAACTCATCCGTTCCCCTTTCGCGATAGAGTATCCAGGCGCCGTAGGCGACCATGAAGGGAAACACGTAGGCCATCAGTCCGAACATATAGAGGAAGACATCAGAGAACCAGGCGCCTGCGCGCCCGCCCATGTTCTCCACCTTGCCGCTCATCCCGCTGTGTGACCAACCCGGATCATTCGGGCTGTAGCTGATCAGGGCGATGAATAGATAGAGTGCCAGGGTACCGATCAGGATCAGCGCCCCTTCCCGCAAGCCTCGATGCAGGCGGGTACCCACGGTAACCCCCTCTTTTTTCTTTTCCGATGCCTGTGCCAAAAGTTAATCCATCAAAATAAAATGATTAAAACAATAATTTGCAATTATACAGGTTCCATCCAGCTTGAGGCAGGATAGAGATTTAAGGAGAAAACATCGCGGGTATGCGTATTAAGGCGACTTGAGTTATGAATAAACCGCTTACCATACAGCCTATCCCCTTATATCACTTTTCCTCCTTCATCTCTGGGAGCCTCAGTTGTATTAATTACTGCCCGGCAGCCCCTCGCCTACTCTCCAATAATTTTTCCGCCACTAAGAGTTTTCGCCACGCTCTCAAGGACTTTCACTAATCCCACCGTCTTATTTCCGAGTCAATTGCCCTTAAGAGCCGGATAGATGACATTGCCCTGCTGCACATTAATACCGGCAGCCAGCGCCGGATCGTTCTCCCAGCCCTCAGCCCCCAGTTTAATCGCATAAGGGATAAGCGCTGCTGAGAGCGCCTGGGAGGCGCTGCGCGGGACCGCTCCGGGCATATTGGTTACACCGAAGTGAATCACCCCATCCTGTATAAAGGTCGGTTTGGCGTAGGTAGTCGGACGAGTTGTCTCTATACAGCCTCCCTGATCGACCGAGATATCGATAATCACACTACCGGGCTGCATCAGCCTGACCTGGTCGGCCGAGACCAGATGCGGTGCGCGAGCACCCGGCAGCAGCACCGCTCCAACGAGGAGGTCTGCCGAAGCTACCGCTCGCTCGATATCATGAGTATATGGATGGAGCGCGGTTACATTGGCGCCCAACGCACGCATCGCGGCCAGTTTGTCACGATTGGGATCAAAAACCGTGATCTGCGCCCCAATTGCCGCGGCCAGTCCTGCGGCGCTACCACCAGCCACCCCGGCGCCAAGGATGACCACGTGGCCGCGCTCGGCCGCCGGCAGGCCGCCAAGCAACAGACCACGTCCGCCCTGAGGTTGGTGCAGCAGGTGTGTACCCACCTGTATCGCCACCTTGCCGGCGATATCTGACATCGGCGCCAGCAATGGCAGGGCACGCCCTTCGGTGACAGTCTCGAAGGCCACCGCAGTGAGGCCTATCTCCAGCAGCCCTTTCAGTAATGCCGGTTCTGCGGCCAAATGGAGGAAACAGAACAACAGATGGTCCCGGCGCAACATCACCAGCTCCTGCGGCTGCGGCTCCTTGACCTTGATGATCATCTGCGCATCCCCATATACCGAGTTGGCATCGGGCAGAACAGTCGCCCCCGCCTGCCGGTAATCCTCGTCGCTATAGCCGCTCAGCAAGCCGGCCCCCTGCTCCACCAGCAACCGGTGCCCATAGCGGGCCAGTTCGGCGACAGCTGCCGGAACAAGACCAACACGCCCTTCAAGCGTTTTCACTTCGCGGGGAATACCGATACGCATACAGCCTCCTTTACCCGGGAATCGGCATTTCGTAAGATGCCAGCACTTTATTGTCCAATCAGTTATCGCTGCGAGTCTATCACACGGAGTTTACCTTATGAGCGAAACCAAGCACTGCCGCCTCCTCATCCTCGGTTCCGGCCCGGCCGGATACACCGCCGCTGTCTATGCCGCGCGCGCCAACCTCAACCCTGTGTTGGTCACCGGTCTGCAGCAGGGTGGTCAGCTGACCACCACCACGGAAGTGGATAATTGGCCGGGCGGCGCAGAAGGACTGACCGGCCCGACGCTGATGCAGCAGATGGAGGAGCACGCCAAGCGCTTCGACACCGAGATCATCTTCGATCATATCCACACAGCCGAGCTGCAACAGCGTCCGTTCAAACTCACCGGTGACTCCGGTGCCTACACCTGCGACGCCCTAATCATCGCCACCGGCGCCTCGGCCATGTATCTCGGTCTCGACTCCGAAGAGAAATTCAAGGGCCGCGGCGTCTCAGGCTGTGCCACCTGTGACGGTTTTTTCTACCGTGGGCAGAAGGTCGGCGTGGTTGGTGGCGGCAATACCGCCGTGGAAGAGGCACTCTATCTCTCCAATATCGCCGCCGAAGTCACCCTGATCCATCGTCGCGACACCTTCCGCGCGGAAAAGATCCTAATTAAGCAGTTGATGGACAAAGTCGAGAACGGCAACATCAAGCTTGCGTTATTCAGCGAGGTTGATGAGGTACTGGGTGATAACAGCGGCGTTACCGGAGTGCGCCTGAAAAACAATCAGGACAACAGCACTACAGAAATCGAATTGACCGGTCTGTTTATTGCCATCGGCCACAAGCCCAACACCGATCTATTTTCCGGCCAACTTGAGCTTGAGCACGGCTATATCGTGACAAAGAAAGGCCATGGCGGTAATGCCACAGCGACCTCTGTCGATGGTGTGTATGCCGCCGGCGATGTGGCCGATCCCATCTATAAGCAGGCCATCACCTCCTCCGGCAGCGGCTGCATGGCTGCACTGGATGCTGAGCGTTACCTGGAAGGCGGGGAGTAACTGTCCTGAACAGCGCGTTAACATCCCCGAAAAAAGGCTGGCATGCTCTTCTTCACAACTGGGGTAAGGACCTGCAACTGTGGCTCTATATCAGCGCCACTCTGCAGCTGTTTCGGCTGCTGCTAATCGGGGTTTTCTTTGAGCAGGCCGGCACCCTGAGTGGTGTCGGTTCTGTATTGACCGTGCTCGCCAACGGCCTGCGCTATGACATTTCCACCGCTGCAATATGGGTCCTCCCAACCTTCCTTCTCAGCCTCGCCTGCATAGCGATTCCCTGTGCCAGGCAGGTTCATGCATTACGCCGTTTTTCAGCTAGTATCTATGCCGTCCTCGCGATTCTCGTCTTTGGCGCGGATCTGGTGTTTTTCAGCGTTTACGGCGACCAGTTCAACCAGATGGTCTTCGGCATTGCCTATGACGATACCACCGCGATCCTCCTGACGATCTGGAAAGAGTACCACCCGCTGCTGTTTCTCGGCTTTGCGATTCCACTGATCCTTGCCAACGGGTGGCTAATCAGACGCTGGTTGGCCTATACCCCATCCCTCGTGCCCCGTTTGGGAGAGGGGATAAGGTCCTTGCTACCACGCCTTGCAACCGGCTTTGCAATATTCCTGATAGTGACAGCCGCAGTGCGCGGAGGTACGCTGTGGGGAGAGCCCATCCGCCTCAAACACGCCTTCGTCGTCGATGACATATTTCTCAACCGCAGCGTGCTCAACCCTTTTACGGCCCTGCGCTACACCGTCAAAATCAAACTGGAACTGGAGAAGGGCGCTGCGCTAGCCAATTTCTGGCCCAGCAAAAACATTGGTGAGGCACTTGCCTACGAGCTCAGGCAACGCGGTCAAAGCCATCCTGTCGGCACCGATCTGGATGAATCCCTAAGCATCCAAGCCCGTGGCCACAGCGGCGAGAAACCGCGCCATATCTTCCTCCTGCTGATGGAAAGCCACAGCGGCTGGACCGTTATGCCCGCCTATCGCCATGCAGGGCTCTCGCCCGCATTTTCCACTATTGCCGATAAGGGGATCTACTTCCCCAATTTTCTTCCCGCCGGCAGCGGGACCATCGGTTCGATGAACACCCTTATTACCGGCCTCCCCGATATGGGTCTCAACATCAACTACGAGCTAAGTGCACATACAGCCTATCCCTCTGCCCTGGCCGCAAACATGAAACGCCTCGGCTACAAAACCCGATTCTTCTATGGCGGCTTCCTCAGCTGGCAACGACTTGACAGCTTTGCCCAAAACCAGGGCTTCGACGAGATCTACGGTGGCGGCAACATGAGCGCCTGGGTGCACACCAATGAATGGGGAGTGGACGATGAGTACCTTTACGACTTCATCCTGAAAACTCTTGATAATAAGACGCCGAGCTTTAACTTCATCCTTACCACCACTAACCACCCTCCTTACGATCTGGATCTAAAATCACTTGGCTACCCCTTGCAGGAACTCCCTGCACCACTCAAGGCCACCAAGGCGGAAACCCTCAAGGTACTTGGCCACCTCTGGTATGCCGAGCAACTGGCAGGCCGCTTTATCGAGAAAGCCGAGGCACAGCTGACCACCCCTCTGTTTGCCATCACCGGCGACCACACCGCCCGACTCCAGGTCAGCTTTCCCGGTGATAACGTAGTGGAACAGTCCGCGGTACCCTTCATTCTCTACGGTCCCGAGGTACTAGCGGAATCCGGCGTAACAATGGCAACCGCCGGTGCACACATGGATATCCCCGCGACCCTGATCGAGCTGGCGGCAGAACCCGGTTTTCGCTACACCAGCTTCGGTGAAAATCTCTTGCACAAAACCAGCCCCAGTTATGGCTATGGCTGGCAGTTCATCATCGGGGAAAACTTTATTGCCAATGATGCAGAACGCTACAGCATATTCGGTCTGAGCGCCGCTCAACGTCCTGAGGAAAAGCCTGACCTCAGTGACATGCATACCCGCATCAATGCCCTCAAGGCACTGAGCTGGTATCGCGTCAAAAAGGGGCCAACCCTTCCCTTGGGACACGCCTGGGATCTGCAATAGACTGGGTTTCAGGTAACAGGAAATCAGCTTTATGTGGCTAGCTGGCATCCCGGCCTGCAATTTGCACGATCCCACTCCGTCGCTCATACAATCACACATAACGCGTGTATGTGCACGAATAACCAACGACTTAAAAGCAAGTAGTCTGTAGCGGTTGCGACACGCGATTGACGGGAATAGTACAAGAAGGAGTCAATGATGAACGATACTGCACTCAAGACAGACCAACATCGCTCACTGGGCGAACGGATTTGCACCGCATTAAGGGAGGAGATCGACAAACTCGGACTTGCCGGGGAGATACCTCCCCCCCTCTGGAAAGAGGCACAATTCAGCATCAAGTGTGACCCGGCACTTGGTGAAGAGAGCCTGGAAGGAGTCTGGCTGAACGAACGCGGGGGCAAACTGGGCAGCGTTATCATTCACCATAACGGCAGCTTCTTTGCCGAGTATGATGTCATTCGTTCCCATCCATTCAGAGCAAAATGGTTTGTCGAAGCGGTCAGCGCCTGGGGGAGTGATCCCAGCATCAAGACAGAGGCCAGACTGTTGCAGATGCCTGAGGATTAATCCTCCTGGCCACCGGCAAAGGGACAGTGCTCGGCCTGGTAGAGCATCAGTGAATCATAAAGATCGCCAAGGAAAAACTGCTTGTTTTCATTGTATTTGAAATGGGCCACCGTTGCCGTGTCATTGAAGGCATAACGTTCGGCCACTGCCAGAAAGGGTTCAGGCAAGATGTCATTGAATGATGATGATTTCAGCAACAAACGCACCACCTGCTCGAAGATAAACGAATAATCCCCATCTTTCGTGCCCTCGATAGTAAAATCCAGCCTCCCTGCATAGAGTTCAAACAGTTTCAGGTAATCAGTCAGTTCGGGACGTTTTGTACTCAAGATGCCACCCTGGTTCCTTGCGCTAGCGTGTGGATAAATCAGCTTACAAGAAATGGGCCAGTTCTAATAGCTTGCTAGCGCGCTAAATAGCACTGTTTGTCCTCGTTCTGCTGAGGTAACGAATGTCGCAATCTCGCCATTCCGCACGCACCTGCGGCAAGTACGACAATACGATACCCGCTGCCATCACCTCTGGATTTTTCCGCACCGTTGCCCCATATCACTGTCATCGCCATAGAATGAAACCATTATGCAGGTCAAACTGATCCAACATCTCGATGAGATTTCCGCGAGTGCATGGAACGCTCTGGAAGGTGGCATAGACAATCCGTTTCTACGGCATGAGTTTCTCGCCGGGCTGGAACAGCATGGCTGTGTCGGCGGGCAGTGGGGCTGGTTGCCGCACCATCTGGCTCTATATGACGATGAGCGGCTCATCGGCGCAGTACCGATGTACCTCAAATATAACTCCTATGGCGAGTTGGTATTCGACTGGGCCTGGGCCGATGCCTATCAGCGAGCCGGCCTCAAGTATTACCCCAAACTGGTCGTTGGAGTCCCTTACTCACCGGTGACAGGCCCGAGACTGCTCATCGCCCATAATAATGACAGGGAACAGGTCGCCGGTGCATTGATAACCCAGGCGCTGGAACTCGCCAGAGAGATGAATGTATCCTCGTTGCACTGGCTTTTTCCCTCAAGTGAAGATATGCGCAGGCTGGAACACCAGGGACTGATGCGCCGCACCGCCACCCAGTTTCACTGGCACAACCAGGGCTATCGGACATTCGACGACTTCCTCGCCACATTCAATTCGCAAAAGCGAAAGAAGCTCAAACGCGAACGGCGCCGCATCACCGAGCAAGGGATCCAAATAGAGCGTCTGGATGGCCACAGCGCGACTGTCGAGCATTGGCGGGTATTTCATGAATTCTACCGCAGCACCTTCGACAAACGCGGCGGCTACCCCACCCTGTCCGAAGCCTTCTTTAACCACCTAGGCCAAACCATGCCTGAGAGCATTGTCCTGATGCTGGCAAAGTATGAGGGGCGCTATGTCGCCGGTGCGCTATCACTACGCTCTTCCGACACCCTATACGGCCGTCACTGGGGCTGTGAGGAGGATTTTCACAGCCTGCACTTCGAGCTTTGTTATTATCAGGGGCTGGATTATTGCATTGCCAACAGGTTACAGCGCTTCGAACCCGGGGCCCAGGGCGAACACAAGGTCGGCCGCGGCTTCGAACCGGTACCTACCTGGTCAGCACACTGGCTGGCCAATCCAGCCTTCTCCAGGGCAGTGGCCGACTATCTCGTTCATGAACAAAAAGCCATGGAAGATTACATGCAGGAACTGAGCGAACACCTGCCCTACAAAAAAGGTGATTAAACTCCGGGCCGTTTCGCCTGATGGTAGATGCTCCGAGCGACAAAAATATGTCCAAGCGTGTCTCTACCTTCTGGAACATTTTGGACTCCTTGTCCAAAAATGAACTCGCAAACGCGAACACTGATTCCTTTTGCCCCAGCCGTCCTGCGTCCGCCACGATTCCATATGACAATTGCAGCACGCCGCTCGTGTCACACTCTATCATGATGATCACCGTACGACGATGACAGCCGCTGCGGCCTCTTCTCCATCACTCGCTCGCGCTCTTATTGGGATTTGCGACGATATCGCCTACTGGGGACTTACCGCCCCGCTTCACTCTCCATGACTGTCAGCGAAGAAGCGATTTGAAATTCAACCATCTGCAGTATTGCCCACTTAAGGTAGAATGGCTCCCCCCAACGGGCAAGCACCCTGCTTCTGGCTGTTTATCGCCTTGCTGAAAACGTACAATCGGCGAAACGGAGTATTCCACCATGCAACAAACCGAAGGTCCCTTCTGGCTCGAACCGGACAGTGATCCGGCACAATTCCCCGATCCGGCTTACGCACTGGAGGAGCCCAACGGCCTGTTGGCAGTCGGCGGGGATCTCTCACCGGCACGTCTGCTGAATGCCTACCGCCAGGGGATCTTCCCTTGGTACAGTGACGGCCAGCCAATCCTCTGGTGGAGCCCCAATCCACGTGCGGTATTGTATCCGGATCAATTGAGAATCTCCCGCAGCCTGCACAAGCGCCTGAACAAGCATCCATTCCTTGTCACCCTCGATACGGCTTTTGCCGCGGTTATCGAGGGCTGTAGCGAACCGCGCAGTGCCACTGACGGCACCTGGATCACCGATGAGATGAAACAAGCCTACCTCGAATTACACCGCATCGGCTTTGCCCACTCGGTAGAGTGCTGGGAAGGTGATGAACTGGTCGGAGGCCTGTATGGGGTGAGCATGGGAAAAGTGTTTTTTGGGGAATCGATGTTCAGCCGCCGTAACGATGCTTCCAAGATCGGCTTTGCCCACCTGGTCGAGCAACTCAAACAGTGGGGTTTCGGCCTGATTGACTGTCAGATCCACAGCGCTCACCTCACAAGCCTGGGTGCAGAGGATATTCCTCGCGACGAGTTCCTCGAGTTACTGGACATCTGGTGTGACCCCTTCGAGGCACATCAGGGCAAATGGCAACTGGAGCAAAAAGTTACCGAGCGCTGGTAACCCATGGAGAAACCGCATGACATCATTCCCCGCGATCTGCTGTTTTATGCGTCAGAGGAACACCCTTGCAGCTACTTGCCGGGGGAAAACAGCGTCACCCTGTTCGCCGATCCCAAAGCGAACATCACGCCACAACTCTACAGTGCACTCTCCGACCTGGGCTTTCGTCGTAGTGGAGAGTATGTCTACGCGCCACGTTGCCCCCGCTGCCACGCCTGCCTTCCGGTGCGCCTGCCGGTAGAGGATTTCAGGCCTGACCGCAGCCAGCGGCGTAATTGGCGGCGAAATCAGGATCTGGTTGTGCAGATACACCCAGCCCGGTTCGATGAAGAGACTTTTGCACTCTACCAGCGTTACATCCAGTCACGTCATCCCGAAGGCTCGATGGCGACACCGGATCGTGAACAGGCCAGCCGATTCTTCACCAGCAGCTGGTCAGACACCCGTTTTGTCACATTCAGCCTCAGGCAGAAAACAGTGGCGGTAGCCGTTGTCGACGTGCTGGAGCGAGGTCTATCAGCGGTTTACACCTTCTTTGAGCCAGATGAACACAAGCGCGGCCTCGGTGTTTTCGCCGTGTTATGGTTAATCGAGGAGATCAGGAAACGCAGCCTGCCTTACCTCTACCTGGGTTACCTCATCCATGAGAGCCCAAAAATGGCCTACAAGGCCAAATATCATCCTCTGGAGGCATTCCGTGACGGTGAGTGGCAACGGCTAGACTTCAACTGAGTCCAGCACAGCCCTTCCCGTGGGAAAGAGGGATACTCTAAGCGAGGGATTGTTCCCCGACACGAGGAGCGTAACCATGCTGAGCTTCATTTACCGTTTGGTGCGACTTTGAAAAAGAACATGGCATTCAGCTAAACCTGCTCTATCTTAACCAGATGCACCTGAACTTTCTGCGTGAGCAATTGAGTCCTACTGAACCGCCCCATAAATCTTCAGGCAGCTGGGTATGGAAACATCATCACACAGGAAACCACCCACCTGCATGTCGCCTGGTCGAAGCCGGCATGGCGCGTAAAGCGGTCTAGACAGACGGCTTTTCCCGCCATTTAACGGCCACTCTCCGGTGCGAGTGCGCCGGAGAAGCAATTCGCTTTGAAAAGTTTTCAAAAATCAGGCAATATGCTCTGCTTATTTTAGCGCTGGCATGTGCCAATGATTTGAAGCGTTATGGAGAGTGTGAAACTGCATGGCAAAAGAAGAAGGCATCGAAATGGAAGGAACGGTCATCGAGACCCTTCCCAACACCACATTCCGGGTTGAGCTGGAAAACGGGCATGTCGTCACCGCCCATATCTCTGGCAAGATGCGTAAGCACTACATCCGCATACTTACCGGCGACAAGGTGACCGTTCAGCTGACTCCCTACGACCTGACCAAGGGTCGTATCACCTTTCGCGCCCGCTAACAGTCCTCCCGCTCCAAACGAAAACGCCCGGCATCTAAGCCGGGCGTTTCGTGTGCGTGGCGCTTTGCTTCCAAAAATAAAGGTTCTAATGAAAGATACCCTTTCTTGGAACTCGAACTCCCCCTTAATGTAACACCGCTTCTTCCTTGCCCTCGAAGGCAAAGTCCAGCTTACCGTCCTTTACGCCGATGCGTACACGACCGCCACCCTCAAGAGCGCCGAACAGCAACTCCTCGGCCAGCGGCTTCTTTATGTACTCCTTAATCACACGCGCCATCGGGCGGGCACCCATAGCAGGTTCAAAGCCATGCTCAGCCAGCCAGGCGCGTGCATCGTCATCGATATCAATAGTAACGCCCTTCTCCTCAAGCTGGGTTTCCAGTTCCATAATAAATTTGTCGACCACGCTGACGATAGTGCTCGCATCCAGCGGCTTGAACTGGATGGTGGCATCAAGGCGATTGCGAAACTCCGGTGTGAAGTGCTTGTTAATCACCTCAAGGCTATCCGTGCTCTTATCCTGCTCGGTGAAACCAATAGTGCGGCGAGCAAGCTGATCGGCACCGAGGTTGGTGGTCATCACAAGGATCACATTGCGGAAATCCGCCTTGCGCCCGTTGTTATCAGTCAGTGTTCCATGGTCCATCACCTGCAGTAGCAGATTGAAGACCTCGGGATGGGCCTTCTCAATTTCGTCAAGCAACAGCACTGCGTGGGGATGCTTGTTGATCGCCTCGGTCAGTAAACCACCCTGGTCATAACCGACATAACCCGGGGGAGCCCCAATAAGACGGGAGACGGTATGGCGTTCCATGTACTCCGACATATCAAAGCGTATCAGCTCAATACCCATAGTACGGGCCAACTGGCGGGTCACTTCGGTCTTACCCACACCGGTGGGACCGGCAAAGAGGAAGGAGCCGATAGGCTTCTGTTCCTGACCGAGACCTGAACGCGACATCTTGATCGCCGTGGAGAGCGCATAGATAGCCTCGTCCTGGCCGTAAATCATCAATTTCAAATCCCGCTCCAGATGTCGCAAGCTCTCCTTGTCAGAGGTGGAGACACTCTTTGGCGGAATGCGGGCGATTTTAGCCACGACATCCTCGATCTCACGCACGCCGATGGTTTTCTTGCGTTTCGACGGCGGCAATAGTCTTTGACGTGCTCCGGCCTCGTCGATCACATCGATGGCTTTGTCAGGCAAATGACGCTCGTTGATGTAACGCTCTGACAACTCGGCCGCTTCACGTAGCGCAGGTTTGGTGTATTTCACATCGTGATGCTCCTCAAAGCGCGACTTGAGCCCTTCGAGAATCTGGATCGTCTCCTCCACAGTCGGCTCAGGCACATCGATCTTCTGGAAGCGGCGGGCCAGAGCATGATCCTTCTCGAAGATTCCACGATACTCCTGGTAAGTAGTAGAGCCGATGCACTTGAGGTCGCCGGAGGCCAGGACCGGTTTGACAAGGTTGGAGGCATCCATTGCACCACCGGAAGCGGCGCCCGCGCCGATAATGGTATGGATCTCATCGATGAAGAGGATCGCCCCTTCTTCACGCTTTAGCTGGGCCAAGACGGCCTTGAGGCGTTTTTCAAAATCGCCACGATACTTGGTACCAGCAAGTAACGACCCTAGGTCCAGCGAGTATATGGTGCTCTCCGCCAGCACCTCGGGGACCTCCCCATCGACTATCCGCTTGGCAAGCCCCTCTGCCAGGGCGGTTTTACCCACCCCGGCTTCCCCCACATAAAGGGGATTGTTCTTGCGACGGCGGCAGAGTACCTGGATGGTACGTTCGATCTCATCCTTACGTCCTATCAATGGGTCGATCTTGCCCTTGCGTGCCATCTCGTTGAGGTTGGTGGCAAAAGACGCCAGCGCATTGGTCCCTTCCGCCGCACCTTCACCGGTAACAGCACCCACCTCATCAGGAGGAGTCTCTTCGTCGATCTTGGAAATCCCGTGGGAGATAAAGTTGACCACGTCGAGTCGGGTAATGTTGTGTTTACCGAGAATGTAGACGGCCTGGGACTCCTTCTCATTGAAGATCGCCACCAGTACATTGGCGCCGGTTGCTTCAGCTTTCTCTGAAGACTGCACCTGGAAGACAGCTCGTTGAATCACCCTCTGGAACCCAAGGGTTGGTTGGGTTTCCAGCTCACTGTCTTCTGGCAATTGCGGGATACTCATCTCGATAAAGTCAGCGAGATCTTTACGCAGTGCCTCAATATCGGCACCGCAGGCCTTCAGAATGGGAAGGGCCGATGGGTTATCCAGCAGGGCCAGCAGCAAGTGTTCAACGGTCATGAACTCGTGCCGCTTGGTCCTGGCCTCCTTAAAGGCGCTATTGAGCGTGTATTCCAGTTCTTTGCTTAGCATCTCACAACCTCAAGTCAGCTACTCTGCCTCCAGGGAACAGAGCAGAGGGTGTTGGTTCTTACGCGAATACTCGTTGACCTGCGCTACCTTGGTTTCGGCAATGTCACGGGTGTAGGTTCCACAGATCCCCTTGCCCTCAGTGTGCACCGCCAGCATCACCTGAGTGGCATGGTGTCGTGGCATGCCAAAGAAGCTCTCCAGTACATGTACCACGAACTCCATCGGAGTAAAATCATCATTCAACAAATAAACCTTATACATGGGAGGGCGCTTGAGTTCGGGATCACTCTCTTCCACCGCCAGAGTGCGGTCATCATCATGGCGGGTTCCACCATCATCCTGCCCCATACGCCAAAACCCTGCAAACACACTTTTCATCACTACCCCATATCAACTTAGTATTGGCGACAATCACCAATTCCAAGATCATTACTTGACTATTTTACTCAACTGTTGAAAGATTTCACTATTCTCTTTGATATCGCCTGATCCACAATAGTCGGATGGGCACATACCCGTCATTCATTAAAACAGTATTTCGGCAGTTAAGGCTTATGGCAACCGGTATAGTCAAATGGTTCAATAACGACAAGGGATACGGCTTCGTCCTGATGGACAATGAGGAGCAAAGCGAGGTCTTTGTCCACCACAGCGCCATTGATATGAATGGCTTCAAGACCCTGCGTCACGGTCAAAAGGTGGAGTTCTCTCTCTATTACGGCCCAAAGGGGCTCACGGCGTCATACCTCAAACCAATCAGAAATCCCGAGAGCACCCCCCTGAAAAGCGATGGGGCGATGTTCTAATGCACCGCCCCATTGACCGCTTACATCCTCTCGATTATCGCCTCGCCAAAGGCGGAACAGCTCAGTTCCTGCGCATCATCCATCAGACGTGCAAAATCGTAGGTGACGGTTTTCGCTGCAATCGCCCCTTCCATACCCTTTACAATACAATCCGCCGCCTCGCTCCAGCCCAGATGACGCAGCATCATCTCCGCTGAGAGGATCAGGGAACCGGGATTGACCTTGTCCTGACCGGCATATTTTGGTGCGGTTCCATGGGTCGCCTCGAACATAGCCACCGAATCGGAGAGGTTCGCACCAGGCGCGATGCCGATGCCACCAACCTGGGCGGCCAAAGCGTCTGAGATATAGTCGCCATTGAGGTTAAGGGTCGCGATCACACTATATTCGGCCGGGCGCAGCAGGATCTGCTGCAGGAAGGCGTCAGCAATGACATCCTTGATCACGATATCCTCACCCGTTTTCGGGTTTTTCATTACCATCCACGGCCCGCCATCCAGCAGTTCGGCACCAAACTCCTCGGCGGCCAGTTCATAGCCCCAGCTCTTGAAACCGCCTTCGGTAAATTTCATGATGTTGCCCTTGTGCACCAGGGTCACCGAATCACGGCTATTATCGATGGCGTACTGGATGGCCTTGCGCACCAGACGTTTGGTTCCCTCGGCGGAAACCGGTTTGATGCCGATGCCGGAAGTTTCAGGAAAACGGATCTTGGTAACGCCCATCTCCCGCTGCAAAAAGTCGATGACCTTCCTTGCCTCATCGCTTCCCGCCGCCCATTCGATACCGGCGTAGATATCCTCAGAGTTCTCCCGGAAGATCACCATATCGGTCTTCTCAGGCTCCTTCACCGGGCTCGGCGTCCCTGCATAATAACGAACCGGTCGCAGGCAGACATAGAGATCAAGTTCCTGGCGCAGGGTGACGTTCAGTGAACGGATCCCTCCGCCGACCGGGGTGGTCAGAGGTCCCTTGATCGAAACCACATACTCCCTCACTGCCTCCATGGTCTCCGTCGGAAGCCAGGTGTTCTCGCCATAGACACTATTGGCCTTCTCCCCTGCATAGACCTCCATCCAGGCGATGCCGCGCATACCGGCATAGGCTTTCTCGACTGCGGCATCCACCACCTTCTTCATCACTGGTGTAATATCAACACCGGTACCGTCACCCTCTATAAACGGGATGATCGGACGGTCCGGAACGGAAAGCGAAAAGTCGTCGTTGACGGTGATTTTGACGCCGTCAGTGGGGATCTGGATCTTGTCAAACGCCATGGGGGCTCCCTAATGAGATAAAGAAAAACGTGTTATTCGTATCGCCGCATACCCTAAGATGGTCACTAAGAGTCCGCTATTCAACGTCACTATGGCTACCATGGTATCCCTGTTGTCCGATGACGCCAATCTCCATAGCGATATCTCCACCACAAAGCCGCACTAAAACCAAACAAGCCCTGTCGGCTGCTGTAGCCATCCCGGACGGATACAGACTTGTCTCGAAGTCAGCGACTTAAATAAACCTGGCGGTAAACCCGAAAAAACAACACTATCGCTGAATCCAGCATCGTATTTGAACTGATAATCCCCGATAATACCAATTACAGTTTCACCTCTTGGGTCTTCATGTCACGCATCCTGTTACTAAACAAACCCTATGACGTCTTGTGCCAGTTCACCGACTCACAAGACCGCCATACACTCGCCGAGTTTATTGTCGACAAAGGGTTCTACCCTGCCGGGCGACTGGATCGTGACAGCGAGGGTATGGTGCTGTTGACCGATGATGGTGCGCTGCAACACTGCATCGCTCACCCAAAACACAAAATGCCGAAAACCTATTGGGTGCAGGTTGAAGGTGAACCCGATGAGTCTGCGCTACAGCAACTGCGCGATGGTGTTGTGTTGAAGGATGGCGTTACCCTCCCGGCCAGCGTGAAACGATTGGCGGAGCCGGAAATCTGGCCACGGATCCCGCCCATCCGCTATCGGGCAAGCATACCGACCAGTTGGCTGATGCTGACCATCAGTGAGGGGCGTAATCGTCAGGTGCGACGCATGACCGCTGCGGTCGGCTTTCCCACACTGCGCCTGATTCGCTGCGCCATCGGGCC
>JBFEYJ010000043.1:0-17883 GCA_041562215.1 Thiohalomonadaceae bacterium
GATCAAAAATCGTGAGGAACCCCTTAGGCGAATTCGTTATAATATCAGCCATTATTTAACGTCATGCTAGCAATCAGGTATAACAGTGAACTTTATCGAAACCCGTGGCAACGACGGCCGGCACTCCCTGAAGGTTACCTTCTCTGAGGCCATCCTCAATCCGATCGCCTCCTATGGCGGCCTCTATTCACCTGAGTCTCTGCCTGGTATGGGAACCTCTTTCCTGGCCGATCATCTCGGTGCCGATTACAAGACTCTGGCTCGCGATATTCTTGCTGCTTTCGCGATCGATATCGAGCAGGATGTGATCGAACAGGCACTGGCGCTGTACGACAACTTCGATGACCCGGCAAATCCGGTGCCGGTGGTTCGGGTGAATGATGACCTCTATGTCAGCGAGCTCTACCATGGGCCGACCCGTGCCTTCAAGGATATGGCGCTGCAGCCCTTTGGCATAGTGCTCTCGTCACTGGCACAAAAGCGCGGTGAAAACTACCTGATCCTGGCGGCGACCTCGGGCGACACCGGCCCAGCGGCACTGGAGACCTTTAAGAACCGTGCTAACGTGCAGGTGGCCTGCATGTATCCGGACGGCGGGACCTCCGATGTGCAGCGTCTGCAGATGGTGACCGAGGATGCCGCCAATCTGAAGGTGATTGGCATCAAGGGTGACTTTGATGATGCCCAGGGGGCACTCAAGCAGTTGCTCGGTTCGGATGCCTTTAAGGAAAAGCTGAAGCAGAAGCAGATCAATCTCTCCGCCGCCAACTCGGTGAATTTTGGTCGTATTATTTTCCAGACTATCTATCACGTTCACTCCTACCTGGAGCTGGTGCGCCAGAAGGCTATTGCCTTGGGTGATAAGGTCTATCTGGATGTGCCAAGCGGCAATTTCGGCAATGCCCTCGGCGGCTACTATGCCATGAAGATGGGCTTGCCGGTGGAAAAAATCCTTATCGCCTCGAACAGAAACAATGTCCTGACCCAATTGATCAAGACGGGACACTATGATTTGCGTAACCTGGATGTGATCCCTACCACCTCGCCGGCGATGGATATCCTCAAGTCGTCCAACATTGAACGGGTATTGTTCGACCTGTTCGGTGCCGAGCGTACCAAAGCGCTGATGCTCCAGCTCGATACCGAAAAACACTATGAGCTTACTTCTGATGAGCTGGCGCAGCTGCAAACGATCTTTACAGCCGATTTCTGTGATGATGATGAGGGCAAGCGCTATATCAAGGAGACCTTTGCCAAGGGCTATTTGATGGACCCGCACACGGCCACCTGTTTCAAGGCCTATGAGACCTGCCGCACTGAAGCGCTGAAGACCATCGCCTACTCTACCGCTGAGTGGACCAAGTTTTCACCGGTGATTGCCAACGCCCTCACCGGTGAAGTGGACACACAGGATATCGATGCACTGGAGTCTATCGCTAAAGCGGCCAATATCCGGATCCCTGCGGTGATCAGCGACCTCTTCAATAAGCCGATGGCTCAGAGCACTATTATCGATAAAGAGGATATCGAGCAGGAAATCCTTGATTTCCTATAGTGGAGTATCGAACGCCAAGTGAAAAAGGTTGTTCAACTGAGCGGCCTTTTTTTGTCCGTGCAGACCTATACCCCGAATCAGCATGTTTTTATCTGTGAAGAGTTAAGCATTAGTTCATCGCAGAGGAACAGTGAGGGACTGAATGCTGGCGAATCGCCCACAGGGTGCTACTGCGCTGAGTCGGGCGATAGCCGTGAGGCCGACGCCATCTCTCTATCTGTCGATGACGAGCTGCATGAGATAGAGCTCGCTGACCGTCGGATATTAACGTGTGGCGTGAGAATCGCAGCGTCCTGTTGGTGTTCGAGACGTTTTTCGGTTGTCCAAGAGGAGGGGGATATCTCTACAGGTATAACCCTGTCACCGATGAATTTACACCGCTACGCCCTCAATCACGCACATCGAGCCGAGCAGTGGAATGACACGGTCAAGCTTGAATCCGGTGTCGTTGAACAGTGAGCCGAATTCCGCCTCTGAACGTTCCCGGCCGCCTTCCATAAGCAGCATGGTCACGTCCATTAACTTCCCGGGACAGGGTTGGTTGCGTGGCTTGAGAACATTTTCTATCAGTAGAATCTTGCCGTTATCGGCAATACCATCACGGCAGTTACGGAGAATCGTCCGGCACTGCTCGTCATTCCAGTCATGGATAATGAATTTCAGCAGATAAGCATCGCCCTGGGGAACGGCTTCAAAAAAATCACCGCCGACAAGTTCACATCTGTCCGACACGCCAGCCTGGCTAAGAAATTCGCTCGCGTGTTTCATCACAACAGGGAGATCGAACAGCGTCCCCCGGACGTCGGGATATCGGTCAAGAATCGCAGCCACAAGTGACCCATGACCGGCACCGACATCCACAATACGCTCAAACGGCGAAAAATCATAACTCTCTAGCAAAACAGGCAACAACTCCTGAGTTAACTGCGTCATTGCGCCATAGAAAACCCGCCCGTGTTCCTCGTGCGTATTAAAATAATCGAAAGTGTCGGTGCCGAAAATATGCGGAAACACCGGTTCACCGGTCTCTACGCTGTACATGCTGTTAGCCATGGCAGCCCAGTGCCAATCGGCACCGTATAGCATGGCCCACATTCGTAGAGAACCGGGAACATCCTCGCGCAGGACTTCACCAAGTGGGGTGAGGTGGAAGCGCTTATCCTCGCTTTCCTCAAAAATACCCTCCGCAGCCAGGACACGGAGAACCCGGTATATAGGCTCTGATGAGACATTGCGGATGGCAGCGATTTCTTGCGCTGTAAGCGGCCCATCCTTTAGTAAATCCGCGATACCCAGACGTGCGGCCAAGGCGATCATTTGTGACACCAAAGCGCCGGTGATTTTTTGATGGAGGATGACGTGCGGTATGACAGGTGAAGGAGCAGTTTGCTTGGGATTGGTTTCGCTCATGATTTCCTCCTTGAGGATCTGGGTCGTGAAGTATGGCGCAAAGGGTCACATTCAGGCCTGATTGTTCTCCTTTTCCACATAATGTTCAAGGAGATATGCGGGGTGGATATTCTGTGCGGTGGCGACCGGTTGCTGCTGGAATGGAGTATTGCTTAATAACACATAACAAAAAGTCTTAGTAAACTCCAATGATTGGCGGTGCTGTATGCATTTTGTACATACAGGCTATGTTCCTTAGTTTCCATGTCACGTTCATTGACTCCACTGCTTGGCATTGTGCTTCTGCATTGTGCAATTATGTGAACTCTGTCACAGAATGAGTGTGAGCAATTTATGATTATGGGTCAGGTGATAATCATGACTATGATCTAAATTACCGTCTCGGAAAGGGACTGGTTTTGTTGTTTTTCTCCTCACCCTCTTCGGTTGTGCGTCCTGGATTGATGTAACAGAAAAATGCCAAAATATAAGTATAAGGCAATTACCGAGGATGGAAGTGTCATCACGGGTGAAACTTTTTCGGCGACGAGAGAAGAACTTGCAGAGGAACTGAACTCTCGGGGTCTTTTCGTTACGAAAATATCTCGTCATCTCCTTCCCGGGAGCACCAGAAGACCAGGGTTGGATGCACTCCTTTTTTTTATCAAGGAGTTTACCGTCCTGTTACGTTCCGGATTATCAGTGCAGGACTCCCTTCAGATAACAGCAAGGGATAGAGGGGCTTACCTGGGGGGTATTCTTTCTCAGATCCGTTATGACATTCTCCGAGGCAAGCGTCTCACACAGGCTTTTTCAACCCTGGCGGATACCTTTGATCCACTACTCCTGGCGGTGGTGGCTACCGGAGAGAAAACCGGGAATCTTGTTGAGACATTAACGAATTATGAAAGTCTGCTGCAAAGCAGGATAGAGTTGCGACGAAAGGTGCGTCATGCGTTACTCTACCCAGCTTTCGTTCTCTTCATTGTGGTGGCAATTCTTGTTGTCATTTTTCAATTCTCCTTGCCTCGATTTGTTGAGTTATATGCCGACATGGAAGCTGAGCTGCCGGCGTCGACAAGGTTTCTCCTCGAAATAAGTGATAATTTCCCATATATTGTAACGGTTATGCTTGTTCTTGCGATATCACTATGGCAAGGATGGCATCATATGCGTAACAAGAGCTGGCTAAATGCGAGATTGGATCGATATACCCTGAAACTGCCGATTTTCGGTCAAGTGCAGAGGTCTTACATTGTCTCTTTGCTTGGCCGAACACTATCGAGTTTACTGGCGACAGGAACACCTCTTGTGGAAGCCATTCAGCATACAGCTCAATCATTACCAAACCGATATTACACCCAGCGTCTTGGCGGAATAACGCAAATGATAACCAGAGGGGCATCGCTTACCAGCGCAATTAGCGGCACACAGTTACTACCGACAGCGGCAGAAAAAATTATTGAAGCCGGTGAGAGGGCGGGTGCCTTGGAAGAACAGCTGCGAGTGCTTGCCGAGTTTTATGAGAAAGACATTGAGTATCAGTTAGGGCTTGCACTATCACTGGTGGAGCCGTTACTCATTCTTGTTACAGGGGTTTTGGTCGGTGGCGTTGTTCTGGTGATGTATCTCCCGATTTTCAGCCTGGCAGGTGCTATCGCATGAGGGCTCCATATTCAGGTGGGAATAATAAATTAATTACACAGCTGCTGGAAGATAGCGTTATTAGTAGCGAGCAGGCAGATAAAATTCCCTCAATGGATTATGCCGGCCTGATTCGTTTGCTATGGGGAATGGAGAGTGTTGATCAGGAAGCTCTGGCTCACTCCCTCGCGAGGGTACTTCACCTTCCCTATATTCCAGGAGAAGATATTCGTGCCGAGGAAGAGGTCCATCCACTTTTCGGGTTATTTGATGGTGAGTCAGCACCTTTATTTCCTCTCTCTAAAGCCAATGGCGTGATTCATATTGCAGTAGCCGACCCTTTCGATCTCGAGCTTAAGGACAGGCTGGAGGCCCTGACAGGAGAGACTGTGGAGTTGGTTATAGCATCACCACAGGCCATTCGTCGTGTCCTCCATGAGTCTGCCGGAATTGTGAACAGGCTGGATTCGGTCAGCAGGGATGCTATCGATAAACATGCTTTTGGCTCAATAAGCGTTAATGATGAACACCTCAACATCGATGAAAATTCAGCTCCCATTGTAAAGCTGGTTAATACACTCTTACGCGAGGCGGTGGCAAAAAAGGCAAGCGATATTCATATTGAAAACCATTTTGATAAAACCGTCTTTCGTTATCGTATTGATGGGGTCTTGCGCCCGGCGATGGAGCCACTTGAGAGGATATACCAGGAGGCATTAATCTCCAGGATCAAGGTTATGTCAGAGCTTGATATAACAGAAAAGCACATCCCACAGGATGGTCGCTTCAGGATAACCATCGACCACAGTCCAATTGATTTCAGGGTGTCGGTATTGCCCGGGCTGGAATATGAGGATGCGGTAATTCGTGTTCTGGATAGTCGTTCGATTCCGGGTGGGAGCGATGGGCTCAGGCTCATTAATTTGGGTATGTCTGAGGAAGCCGTTTCGGTTTTTCGGAAAATTATTTCGAATCCTTCCGGGATGATAATTGTGACCGGACCAACCGGAAGCGGAAAGACCACCACGTTATATGCCGCACTCAATGAGCTTGATCAATCCGAAGGGAAGACAATCACAATAGAGGATCCGATTGAGTACAGGTTACCTGGTATATTACAGGTCCCGGTGAACGAAAAAAAGAAACTGACATTCTCCCGCGGTCTACGGTCAATACTGCGCCACGATCCCGACAGGATTATGATTGGCGAAATCCGCGACCAGGAAACTGCTGAGATTGCAGTCCAGAGCTCACTTACAGGGCATCTTCTTTTCACTACAATCCATGCCCATACACCTTTGGATGTAATTAACCGATTCTCACACATGGGCATATCTCCGGAAGAGCTGCTTCCGTCATTGGCATGCATTATGTCGCAACGACTTCTTCGAAAACTATGTACGCACTGCAAGGGAGAGGTTGTTCATGAGATATCTGAGCTTGAGTCGATTGGTCTGGATGATCCTTATGTCAAAGGATGGAACATATTCAAGGCATCCGGCTGTGACTCCTGTGCCGGCACCGGTTATAAAGGGAGAACGGTGATTTCAGAAATCATAGAGATAACTCCTGCTATTACTAGGTTGCTTGTGTCCGGTGCAAGTCTAGAGGAGGTCACGGATGCCGCCAAGCTTGAAGGGGCTATCACCTTGAGAGAATCGGCCTTCAATAATATCAAGGATGGTATCACAAGCGTTAAAGAGGTTAAGCGTGTACTTGGAAGCTTATGAAGTTATATCTTGATAAACTGATTGCTCGCAAGTGTACCGGGATCTATATAGGGCCGGACATTGTTATAGCTGCGACATCATTACGCACGTTTCACGCTTGGGAAGTGGAGTCTGTGAGTGCACAGGTCAACACTGAAGTTGAGGCGGGTTTTATGGCCACACCTCAGGATATTTTGACGCTTAAAGATAATCTTAACAAACTGGTGAGCGATAATCCTGTTTCAGGTGAAATTCAAGTCGCCTTTGATGATCGGTATGTACGTTTTTTCGTCGTACCGTTGAGTGAAGCACCAGACAAAAATGAAGTAGAGAATATTCTGCGTTGGCAGGCTGAAAGGGTTCTGCGAAATCCTCAACAATATGACTATGCCGCACAGGTGGTAGAGACGACCACTGGTTTTCGAATCTATGGGGCCGCCATTATGAGCGATTTCGTAAGCGCTGTAGAAGAGGTACTGCAAAGTCATAACCTTGCCTGGTACATGGCTGACTCGTCTGCCGGCTATGCTTGGAACAGTTTTGATGAGCAGCGCAAGCGAGGTGCCATTGTCTATATCACCATGGGACGATATGGATGGACATTAATTGTGTCTAACGCAGACAGCTGCATAGAACTGATTAAACCAGGACGTTGGTCCTATAGTCAGGATGGTTTACCGCAGATAAGAAGTGGGATGGTAGAGGCGAACAGGCTACTAACTACGTTTCTAGATAAGCAACCACAGGCAAAGCCCGAACGTGTATATGTTGATATTGGAGAGCACAAAGAAGGGATGACAGTAGTCAAGGAGTTTTTTGGCTATGACCTGGCTGAACAAGCGTTCATGAGCATACCTTTGAATTTTTCACATAATGTTCCGCAGCAGTATTTATTCGAGCTCTCAGTGGCAATGAAGGCATCCACTCCTCGATGAAAATGAATACAAATTTCAGGGCGAAACAGCTGAGTCGGGTGCGGATGATTATTGCCTCAATGTATGCAATCGCTATCATTCTCGTACTGACGGTGGGTGGCGTTCTGGCGATGTACCGTAGCGATGCAGCAGATGCCGCTTTTCTGGAAGTTCAAGCAAAGGAGTTACAGATAGAGCGAGATGCACATGCTGCAGCTTATAGAGGGTTTGGCGTTATCCTTGATGAAGATGACGGAATACGCACAGGTTGGCTGTCACAGTTCGGGAAATATCAAGGCGGGAGCCCTGAGTCCCTCCTATATGATATCGAAAAATTTACACCGGAAAATCTCTACTTGACGAGTTTCACCTATGACCGGTTCTCAGGCGTTGCGACAGTCAATGCGGTAGCGACTAGAAATGGGGATATTTCCGCGATGCTAGAGGCGCTTGAGCGAACTGAAAATTACCAAAAAGTGCTGCTGGTTAATAAGACTGATACCGGAGAAAAAGAACACTTCAGGATCGTTGTCAGAATTGAACAAAAAAATGGCATTGAAGCTGATGAATAATTTTTCTCCGTATATGGTTCATCTGCCTGTTCGAAGGGCAATTATCATGGTGCTTAGTACGGTCTTGATGCTGCTCATAAGCTTGCTTTTATGGGTGCCCGCTTATCTTGATAAAGAACGCTATGCTAATGATACTCAAAATCTTCGATATGAAATATCGACCCTTAAAGCAAAAACGGAAATTGCAAAAACTTTACAGCGTAACCGTAGCGCACTGACAGAAGTCACCAAGCGGCTAAGCCAAAGTGTCAGCCAGGCAACTCTTATAAAGGAATTAAACAGTGTTGTGTCGACGTCAGGTGTCATTATGACGGAGCAGTCGTTTCGCGAGGTTTCTGAGTACGATGAGATGTCTGTGTACAGACAATCCTTAATAATCAGGGGAAGCTATGGGAAAATTCGCTATTTTATGTCGCTGTTGTCTACAGCAATGCCAGGGCTGAATGTGATTGGTAGAGTCGACATTAATAAAGAGGATGGCACTGAAGTCAGTGCACACCTTGATCTTGATACCTATTCGGTACGATTAAAGTGAAATATCCTTATTTGGTTTTAAGTGCTGTTGTAACTATGGTCGCCATTTCTTGGATCTCTTTAACCGCAAGTGACGAGATTGTAGCTGGGACAGGGTTGGATTATTCAGAACCGAGCGTGGAAAAATCCGGAGATATTGGAAATGCTTTGAAATTGCTGGTTTCCAATAAGTCAATTCCCAGGCTTCCTCTGAAAGATTTGTTTGCGGCTCCCGCTGAAAAGACAGTACAAGACCCACGAGCTGTAATAGCCGATACAGCAGATTTGAAGCCTGGAAAAGTGGCTGCAATTCAAAAAATATCAACCACGCCTCGGCTTATTGGGGTTGTTCTCAGGAGATCGGAGACTAGGGCCTTTTTTGTAGATAAGGATAAAACGTACTCTCTCAAAAGAGGTGATACGTTGGCAGGTAGATACCGGATAATTTCAATAACTTCGGACAAGGTGAACGTTAGGGAAATTTCGACGGGATTGAGTCGAAGTATCTTTATAAAGGATGAGTAATAGTTCTTATGATAAGTAAAAAAATGGCGTTTATGTTGCTTGCTTTAGTATTTTTATTGGAAGGCTGCAGCACTAACGGTGTAAAAAAAGCAGAATCATTCGCTGCAAAAGGTGATTGGCTGAAAGCTGTTATGGAGTATCGTTCGGAACTCGAACAAAGACCTTTTAGCGTTGAACTCAAATCATCATTAAGACAGACTGAGCTGCGGGCTGCTGAATATTATTTTCAGCTTGGTTTGGCTGAGATGTCAAATAATAATTATGATGCTTCCATCGGATACTTCGAGCAAGGTCTGGCTGCAATGCCCGGCAATGAGAAGTTGCAGACATCACTGCGTTCGGTCATTGCCAAACGAGAAGCGTATATATTGCTTAAAGATGCCAGGAGATATCGTGAAATCGGTGAACTGGAGAAAGAACGAAGCGTTGTTGAAAGAGCGCTGGAACTTGCTCCTGGTGATGAAAGTATTCTTGCCCACTGGCAAGATCTTGATAAGCGTATTTTAAAATCTAAAAAAGATGAGTTCGATTTAAAGACACGTGAAAAAATCACCCTTAAATTTCAAGATGCGGACATTAAGACTGCGTTCAACTTTCTTTCTGATACCTTTGGTATAAATGTAATTTTCGATGAAAGTGTGAAGGATAAGGCGATCACTCTTTTTGCAAGGGATATCAGTTTTCGCCAAGCGTTAAATCTGATGATGGGGACAACGCAAACCTTTTACAAGAAAGTGGCAAGAAATACTATTTTGCTCGCGCCGGACACCAAAGACAAGAGGGGGCAGTATGAAGATTATTTGATTCGTACATTCCACCTCACGAATGCTTCTGCAAAACTGCTTGCCGATATGTTGAAGGGGGTTCTGTCGTTGCAAAAGGTTGTTGTCAACGAAGAGCTTAATACCCTTACTATCCGTGATACTGAGGATGGTCTTCAGCTGGCTTCCAAGATCATACAGGCCAATGACAGAAAGCCTGCAGAAATTATACTTGAGGTGGATATCCTTGAAGTAAGCAGACAAAAAGCTATGCAGCTTGGGTTTGATTATGGCTCAACGATATCTCTGCAGTATCCTGACTACACTGTTAGTGATAGTTTCTCCTCTACCCTTTCGCAGGGTGTCTTAACTGTTCCTTCCGTAACATTCCGCTATTTCAAGCAGAATGTTGACGCCAAGACCCTCGCTAACCCAAAAATACGTGTCATCGACGGCAAGCAGGCTAAAATCCATATTGGGGATCGAGTTCCTTTGCGCTCAGCTACTATTCAGGAAGCTACCGGGCAGACCAGAACCACTTTTCAGTACACGGATATTGGAATACGCCTTAATGTTCAACCGGAGATCCAGTTAGATAACTCTTCACTTGTCAAACTAGGACTCGAGGTAAGTAGTCTGGGGCAAAACCTGGGGACTGATGCGGATCCGGCCTACAGTCTCGGCACAAGAAATGCGGAAACCTATATGCTGTTACGCGATGGCGAAACGGCGATTCTTGGTGGTCTTATTCGTGATGAGGAACGACGTACCAAGGTCAAGGTTCCAGGCCTCGGTGATATTCCGGTCATTGGAGCGTTTTTCTCAACTGTTGATGACTCAAACACACAAACTGATGTTTTGCTGACGATAACCCCGCGAATTATTCGTCCCTGGCAGCTTCCGCCAAAGGAAACCTGGAATCTTTATTCCGGTAAGGCTGAGCGCTATTTTAGTCAACCGTTTATCTCCGATACCGAACTCGCTCACGCAAATCTTGTTCCAAGTGGGCAAGCTGGAAATAATGTCTCGCAACCGCTGCCGAGTGAAACAGTTTTGTCATTCGAAAAGACCTCTTATCGAATTGACTCGGGGGATGAGTTGGAGGTTAATTTGAAACAGTCAGCTCTGTCACGCACTGATACTTTCCCTATGCGCATTCGATACGACGAATCACTGCTTCAATTTATCTCACTTGAAGGTGTGCATCCGGATAGTATTATGGAAATAGAGGAGGTCGGAGAGGGGCTGGTCAGGGCGGTTGTTTCCGTACGCAATGGTGATGTTGGTAATGATACTCTTTCCTTCGCAACAGCACGCTTTCAGAGTAAGCAGAAAGGAGTCTCATATATTATGATGGGCTCTAATTCTGCGACTGGCGCGGCTGGAGAACGATATCAGATTGAACCGGCCAGCGCTTATGTGGTTATCGAATAAGATAAGGGGTCTGACACTTATTGAACTACTGGTCAGTCTCGTCATTATCTCGATACTCGCCTCAGTTGCTCTCCCTTATGCTGAAGTTACTGTAAGAAGGAATAAAGAGATTGAGCTTCGCCGTTCACTGCGTGAAATCAGGTCGGCACTTGATGACTTTCACTCGGACTGGAGGGCACGGAAAATACCTCTTTGGAACAACGTGGCTGGCGACTACGGTTACCCCAGGGAACTCGAGCAACTGGTCGAAGGTGTACAGTTGGATGATGGTCGCGTTAAACGTTATCTGAGAAGGGTGCCCCGTAATCCACTTTCAGACCAAACTAGTGAAGTAAGAGAACAGTGGTTGCTTCGCGGATACGAAGATTCGATTGATAACAAGACATGGAATGGAAAAGATGTATACGATGTCAAGGTTCCAAGTGATCGACAGGCCCTTGATGGAAGCTGGTACCGTGACTGGTAAATACAACAACTCTGGTTTCACACTCGTTGAGCTTATTGTTGTACTTGCACTGGTAGCCGTGCTGTCCGCCATGGTTGCACCAATGGTCAGTAAGTCAGTTCCAAGGGCAAAAGAGTCAGCACTGAGGGAGAATCTTTTTGTCTTGCGCAAGACGCTGGATGATTTTTATGCAGACAAGGGAAAATATCCGGTTAGCCTTGAACAATTGGAACAGGAGCGTTACGTCAGGAAAGTTCCTGTCGATCCTATTACTGATAGTGAGTGGGGTTTGGTTTATTCTGACTCGGAGCCTCGCGGTGTTATTGATATTCACAGTAAATCTAAAGCGTTAGCAAGCGATGGGACAAGCTATGAGAACTGGTAACTTCAGTGAGATTACTGAAAGGAGAGGGTTCACACTTGTTGAACTGTTAGTCGTTATGGTTATCGTCGGTCTTCTTGCTGCAATCGTTGCCCCCATGGTTTACCAGCATGTCAGTCCTGCAAAGCACACCGCAGTACGCGGCCAGATGAAGAGTTTCATGACGGCCCTGGATAATTTCTATGTGGACATCGGCAGGTTCCCGACAGAAAAAGAAGGGCTTAATGCGTTGCGTTTTAAGCCTGCTGGCGCGAAGGGCTGGCGTGGGCCGTATTTGCGGCGCAATGTTCCGAAGGATTCATGGGGGAATACATTTATCTATCGTGAACCGGGGCTTAATGGTCCGTATGATATTATTTCTCTCGGTGCTGATGGCAGAGAAGGGGGCGAGGGTGAAGCGGCGGATCTCATCAGCTGGCAAGTGGAATGAGCAATGCGGTTTCTCTTATGTTATCGTGCTGGTGGCCATTGTGGTAGTCACTATTGCCGCGCAGATTGTCACTCCGGCTGTTTCGCGTATTGTTCGTAGTGATAAGGAACAGGAGTTGCTGTTTCGAGGGCAGGCCTACCTTAAGGCTATTGAGTCGTATTACCGGTCCGTGCCGCAAGATCCTGCTTATCCACGACATTTAAGCGATCTGGAGAAAGATCCACGATTCCTGCTAAAACGCCATATACGCCAGCTCTATAGTGAGCCTTTTGAAAAGGAGTGGCGTGTGTTGACAAATAGCGAAGGTAAAATTGTTGGCGTTGCCAGTTCATCCTTGCATACTCCGATAAAAAGCGACAATTTCCCAATAGAATTTAGCGCCTTTACAGCTACTGAGCATTACGCCGACTGGGAGTTTATTTATACTCCACCCTCTAACTAGACGTTTCTTCCTTATATTTTACGCTGTTGAGGTTGACTGCGAGTTCTCTTGCAACCCATAACAGATAATGACACGTACAACTCCCGCCACCTTAATTTAAGAAAAGCTAACAACGCTGTTTCGCTTGTCTGGAATTCCCCTGAACTGCAACGTCGACTTTCTAACGACACATCACTCATCTTTACCTACATAAAAATGAGACGACCGTCACAATTTGTCCTGAAATATTACCATAGACTTTTTGTGACTAATATCACGGTACGTTAATAAACAACAACTAGGGAATGCCCGATGTCTGAGAAAGGGAATATTAACGCTTGGCCAAATCGGAATAAACTTCTCGGTTTTTTCTTTTTTGCCTCTCTGATCATCGCGGGCATTGTCGGGCTTGACAGCCGAACCCTGGAGGCGGCCAACACTGTCCAGGGGACCTTCCGCCTGACGCCATCGACCATCGCGCTTGCTGTTGGGGAGGGTGACGATCCGGCTGCGCTTATCGACCGTGCCACCAACACGACATTTACCGCGAGTGGCGGTGCTGAACTCATCATCAATTTGGGCGCGCCGCGGGAAATCGCCGCCATCAAGCTCTTTGGGGCTGCACCCTACCTGCTTGCGGTCAAGGCCGAGCGTAGTGGTGGGTGGGAGACGGTGGAAGGGCTGGAGCAGCTCGACCTGCGCAACCTGGCCGAGACCTGGCACCGATTCGACACCACGTTGCCAGTGTCCACCAGCCGACTGCTATTGGTCTTAAGCGCCCAGAAGGGCAGCAAAGCCGATGGCCTGAAGGAAATTGAGATCTGGGGCAAGGCGCGCGCCACCTCGACTAAAAGCGCCCGCGATCTGCTCGCGCTGGTACGGGGGCCAATGGCGCCTGATCACGGCAAGCTCTATGCCGCCGGCCCCGCCGAAATCGCCATTGGGGGAGAGCAGGGCAACAGCGAGGGGACATTCAGTGTCACCCTGGACCGGGAATCATCGAGCATTCGCCGCGCATGGCTGGTGTTCGAGAGCCAGGGCGCCGGTCACTGGATCAGCACCCAACATGCGCTCAATGGCGGCACGCCGATGGGCGGCAACTACTTCTTCGCCTCCAGTGCCTGGACCACACAACTCGAGCCGCTCGCCCCATCGCAGCTCATTCGCGGCACCAACACCATCACCTTTCAGCCGTTCGCCGACGGGCTGCCCTTCGGGATCCGTAATGTCCACCTGCTGGTGGAGCAGGACAACGGCGCCAACTTCATCGAACAGCTCGATGCCCAACCGCACTCCGAGGTGAATCTCGCTTATCTTGCCGCGGACGGCGATACCAATACCGGATGGACACCCTTTCCCAGCGGTGGGACTAGCGCCGAGTCCCCCAGTCTCACCATGCAGTTCGACAAACCCACTGCGCTCGAAGCGATAGTGCTCTCCCTGCGCAACCGCCTCGATGGCCGGATCGAAGTCGAACTACTTAACGAGGGCGAATGGAAGCGCTCGAGCATCGGCCCGTTCCAGGGCAAGAAGCTCGGCGCCGGTGAAAACCGGTTGGCGATGAGCGGCGCGGGAAGTGCCGACGGTGTGCGTCTGGTGTTCGTCGGCGGCGAGGGCAGCAGCGCCGAGATCACCGAAGTGCAGCCCATCGGCTCCGGTGAGGGTTATACCTGGGGTCCGGCGATCCGCCTGGCCTATCCGCTCGATGGTGAGTATTACGGCGACAGCGCCTACGTGCGCGCCTTCGTGCAACCGTTCGATAACGGCTCGGGTCCGGCGGTGATCACCGTTGCCGGCACCGTGGTCGAATCGGCCGACGGCAACCTCGAAGCGTTGGTGAGCAAGGCGCAGGCGGGCTTCGGTGATGCGCCCGATTCGGCACCCTGGTCCTTTGATATCGACGTGGTCTACCCTGATGGTCAGCGCCTGGTGCGCACCGTACAGCTCTACAACCACGGTGACAGCTCACTGGTCGATGCCCCAAGCAATCCGGCGCTCAGCGCCTACACCGGCAGCCCCTACCAGCTCGAACACGACGAGGGGAGCCTCGACCTTGATGGTGACTCGATGGACGAGTCTCCCGCCACCCTGACCATCTCCTCCTTGGACAGCCGTGATCTGCCGCCGCTCGACCCGGGCATGACCAACGTCACCAAAGGCCCGCGCAAGGGCTACCGGTTCGGTCCGCACGGCAAGAAATTCAAGAAGAACATCCAAGTCAAGCTGCCCTACGACAAGAACAGGCTGCCGCCGGGGATGACCGAGGCGGATATCCGTACCTACTACTTTGATGAGGAGACCGGGCACTGGCGGGCATTGGAGCGGGTGACCGTTGACGATCAGAAAAAAGAGATCGTCAGTCACACCAACCACTTCACCGATATGATTAACGCCACCTTGGTGCTGCCGGAGCACCCGGAGGCGGCAGGCTTCAACCCGACCCAGATCAAGGACATCAAGGCGGCAGACCCCGGTGCGGGTATTAACCTCATTGAGCCGCCTGAGGCCAGTAGCATGGGGGGGGCCAACCTGAGCTACCCCATCGAAATCCCGGCAGGTCGCAACGGCGTGCAGCCGCAACTGGCCATCCAGTACAACTCCGGCGGCGGCAACGGCTGGATGGGGCTGGGCTGGGATATGTCTGTGCCTTCAATCACCGTGGACTCACGCTGGGGCGTACCGCGCTACTTGGCGAACAAAGAGAGTGAGACTTACCTACTCGGTGGAGAAATGCTTTCTCCGACCGCGCATCGTGCCGAATTTGTTGACCGTGTTGCGAACAGGGAGTACAAGCCGCGAATCGAGGGGCAATTCCGGCAGATTATCCGTCATGGAAACAACCCGAAGAGTTACTGGTGGGAAGTCGTTGACAACAATGGGAACCGTAGTTTTTACGGTGCGACACCTGAAAACACGACTGTTCAAAAACAGGTAACGGCGCTCACGGACGGGAGCGGCAATATTTTCCGTTGGCAGTTGCTGGAGCGGCGGGATGCCCACGGCAATACGGTTAAATATCAATACGGTAAGGTCGACCATGTGGGTAATGGTGGTGACATGGGGTGGCAGTTATACCCCACTCACATCAGTTATACAGGATTTAACGGCAGTGACGGGCCCTATACCGTCGACCTGATCCGTGATCGCCAGCTTGCCGGAGCAGAAAGGAAAGACATCATTATTGATGCCCGTGGTGGCTTTAAGCAGGTCACGGCCGACCTGCTGAGGCGCATTGAAGTGAAATTCAATGGCGAGATGGTGAGGGTCTACGGTCTGGAGTACGAACCCGGTGTCTTTGGCAAAACCCGCCTCAAGACCATTGCGCAGTACGCCAATGACGGCACGAGCAAATTCAACCAGCATCATTTTACCTATTACGATGACGTTGACTCCCTAGCCGCCCCAGGAAAACTGGCCGGCACTGCTCCGGATATATCCGGTTGGACGGTTCCCTCAGACAATGTGAGAGGGGATTTGATTGCCGGCTCGGAAAATATAAGCCTGCTGGGCGGGAGCGAAGCCAGTGCTTCAGGTGGCAATCTCTACCTCGGTATAGCGTGGCCCACACCCAACAAGGGCAACTCGTTAGGTGACAAGGAGGCCAAAACAACAGGAAGCAATACCACGCTTGCCGCGCTGATGGATATGGATGGAGATGGACTTGCCGACAAGGTGTACAAGGATGGCGGGGCGCTTCGTTACCGCAAGAATCTGGGTGGGGCCACCTCAGGGGAAGAGAAATTCTCCACTGTGGAATACCCTGTCAGCGGTATCTCGGATATCGGCAGAAGCAATTCATCTTCACGCTCCAGTGGCCCAAGTGTCAATTTCGGCGTGTCCTTCAACGTCGGCGATTCGAGCGGGACCAATACGCAATCAACCTATTTTTCCGATATTAACGGTGACGGTATCAGTGACCAGATTAATGGTTCGCTGGTTAAGTTCGGTTATATCGATTCGGACGATAACAAGCTGAAGTTTTCGCAAAACAGTGTCGATACCGAAGTGCCGCTTTACGGCAGCCGTGCGCTATCAGGCAGCGGTTTGATAAGCAGCCGCGAAGAGCTGCATCAACAGATGCTCGATGACAATCCGCTCATTGACGCGGTCAGGGTGTGGGTCGCCCCCTATAATGGCGTGGTTGATGTGACGGGTGAAATCGCGCTGGTTGAGATTAATGATGAAGACCGCGTCGGGTATCCGGCTGACGGAGTACGTGTCGCAATTCAACAGAACCAGTCTGAACTGTGGCATGAGCAAATAGGGGCGGACAGTTATACCCCGATCCCGACTGCGCTTACCGGTGTCCCGGTTTCTAAGGGCGATCGGTTTTATTTCAGGGCCGGTTCCATTGATAACGGCGAGTACGACCAGGTGAAATGGGCACCAGTGATTACCTATCACAGCGGGTCCTCTGCAAACACCAAGGACGTTAACGGCCTACCTGTATATCAGTATTCGTCTGCAGAAGATTTTGTCGCTGTTGGTCGCGATGTACCCATGACCACCTCATATGACGGCACCATTACACTTGAGGGGAGCCTGGAAAAACTGGCCAAAACCTCGGATGACGTCGCCATCGAACTACGGGCCGTCAGGATTGGCCCCAATGGTGAAATGGATGATTACACCATCCTTTATAACCATGTTATCGATGGTGGTGAAACAGGTCTCATTGAACTTACCGATAGCGGCGAGTTACCGGTACATAAAAATGATTTTCTGTATCTTACATTGCGTAGTGACAGTGAGATTGATCTGAAGGCACTGTCCTGGGTGCAGCCGCCGACATTCCGTTATCTCTCTGCTTACCGTGAGGGAGAGGAATTGACCAATGCAACACCGGTCAACCCGAATGAGCCAAGTGCAGGCCAGGATCCGAATGCCGAGGTGATTGCCACGATCCCTGCGGGCACAGTGGATGTCAGTCAACTTCAGCCGCTACGCCTTTTTGCTCACGCAGATACCTATAGCCGTAATGACAGCAATTCACCCTATGTGCCGTGGAAAGCGGATAAAAGCGGTGAGGTTCTGATCCGTCCGAGTGTCACGCCGCCAATATTGCCGGGTTATTCTCCGCTTGATGAGGAGCCGCCAGAGCGTGGTTACCTGGCAAAAGGTGAGTTCAACTTTACCGTCAAACGCAAGCAGCAGCTTGTTGCCAAGCAAAGCGAAATGGTGAAGGCAAA